>JAFXKD010000006.1 GCA_017531925.1 Clostridia bacterium
GATAAAACGCCCGCGTTTTATCGAAAATTTGTGCCGACTCTGTACAAACCAAGCGATTAAAGTTTTTGCGGAGCTTTTTTCAAAAAGCGACAATCCAAATCCACTAACTTTTAATACCAAAACCATTTAGCCGCTTTTTCTTTGACCAAGCAGGCACAAAGAAAAAGCTAACAAAAAGAAATGCCGTATTCGCCTGCGCGGCGGGCGCCACTACGCGTGGAGCGGTCGCTTTTGAAAAAGCGACGGAAAACAAAAGCGCAAAGTGAGTGCGAACATAGTGCTAAGCAACAAAAAAAGAAGCCTAGGCTTCTTTTTTGTTTTTACTTTTTAGCTCTCGCGACGGCGTACCAGCGCTCGTCGGTGTCTCGTGCGGGCGCAAATTCAAAATCCGAATAAAATCCGATCACCTCAAAGCCCGTTTTTTCAAGGGCTTTTTCAATCTCCGCCTTAGAATAGCACCTCTCGGTCTGCAACTCATCGCGGCGTGAATACGTGCCGTCCTCGTTTTTCTCAAACACCGTCAGCGCAAAATCACAAAGGCGGCTCTCCTCGTCATAGGCGTTCTGCCACACGCAGAAATTGCCCTCTCCGCAATCGTCCTCCTCGTAAACGTAGGAGTTCGAGTCATAAACATTCTCAAATTTATGGGGCGTATTCACGTCAAACAGGAAAAGCCCGTCGGGATCGAGATAATTATGAACGAGGGAGAGGCATTTTTCAAGATCCCCGTCCTCCGTAAGATAATTAAGGCTGTCAAGGCAGCAGCTGATCGCACCGACTGTGCCGTAAAGCTCAAATTCTCTCATATCCTGGAGCAAAAAGAGAACGTCGCGCGGCAATTCAAGGTCAAATTTGCGCTCAAGTGCCTCGTTTAGCATATCAAATGACGCGTCAATGCCTATCATATCATAGCCGCGGCGCGCAAGCTCAAGCGTCATACTACCCGTGCCGCACGCGAGGTCGAGGACGAGCTCGGGGCGTTCCTTCAAAAATGTATCAAAGCACTTTTCAAAAAAATTCGCCCAAGCAACGTAGTCCACTCGTGAATTTATCTTATCGTAAATTGCGGATATTGCGCCGTAGCTCTCATATTTTCTACTCATTTGCCGCTCCGAATTGCGCAAGAAGCTTGTTTTCAAACTCCTCTGCGGTATTGTAGCCCATCCTCTTCTGGCGGTTGTTCATAGCCGCTATCTCAAGAATGATGGGAAGGCTTCGTCCGGGACGAACGGGAACCGTAACGGAGGGGACATCAATGCCAAGGATGTTGTAGGTCTGATCGTCAAGTCCGAAGCGATCGTACATCTTGCCCTCCTCCCACTGCTCAAGGTGGATAACAAGGTCGATCTTCTCGGTGTCCTTGATCGCACCCATACCGTAAAGGCGGCGGACGTCGATTATACCTATTCCGCGAAGCTCAACATAGTGCTTAATAAGTGAGGGTGCGCTTCCCACAAGCGTTTTTGCGGAAACGCGCTTGATCTCTACCGCATCGTCCGCGATAAGACGGTGACCGCGCTCAATGAGAGCAATCGCCGTTTCACTCTTACCGATACCGCTGTCGCCGAGGATGAGAACGCCCTCACCGAACACCTCAACAAGCACGCCGTGCTGCGTTATTCTGTTGGCAAGATGGGTATTTAAGGACGCTATAAGCGTCGCCATCATCGGAGAGGTCTTTTCCTTTGAGCGAAGGATGGGCACTTCGTACTTTTTGGCAGGAGTTAAGATCTCGTCGCCCACCTCAAAATTCGTGGTAATGATGAGCGCAACGGGCTTGTGAGCGAAAAACGCGTCAAGACGCGCGTCCGCAAGATCCCTGCCTATTTCATAAAGGTACTGCATCTCCGCACGGCCGATGACCTGTATCCTCGTTGGCTCAAACACCGTATGAAAGCCCGCCAACGCAAGACCGGGTCGGTTGACCTCACGGTTGGTTATTTTAATCTCCAAAGCGGACATTGGCATATAGACCTCCTCGAGCTGAAGCTCCTCAATGAGCCTGTCGAGGGTTATAAAATACAAATTCTTGCTCATATTTTCTCCTTTTTCAGAGTTTATACGAATACATTATATCAACTATATAGGGGAAAATCAAGAGAATTTTGCGGTATTTTTTACAAAATCATACATTTTCAGATAAACAAACTATTGTAAATACAAAAAAATTATGCTATAATTATATTGGAATATTATCTAAATCTATATTTTTGAAAGGATAAAACTATGGAAATCAAAGAAATTTTATCAAAGGTTGATCACACCCTCCTCGCTCAGGGCGCGACCTGGGCAGATATCAAGGCTATTTGCGATGACGGTATGAAATATGAGACCGCATCCGTTTGCATTCCCGCGTCATTCGTTAAGCAGGCGAAGGAATATTGCGGCGAAAGGCTCGCGATCTGCACCGTTATCGGCTTCCCCAACGGCTACAGCACCACGGCTACAAAGGTTTTTGAGACCGCTGACGCGGTAAAGAACGGCGCTGACGAGATCGATATGGTCATCAATATCGGCTGGCTCAAGGATAAAAGATACGGCGATCTTCTCGCCGAGATAAACGCTATCAAGGATGCGTGCGACGGCAAGATATTGAAGGTTATAATCGAGACCTGCCTCCTTACCGATGAGGAAAAGATAAAGATGTGTGAGATCGTTTCCGAGAGCCGCGCCGACTATATCAAAACAAGCACAGGCTTTTCTACCGCAGGTGCAACTCGTCACGACGTTGAGATCTTCGCGGCAAACGTTACGAACGGAACGCTCATCAAGGCTGCGGGCGGCATCGCATCCATCGCCGACGCAGAGGATTTCATAGCACTTGGTGCTTCGCGTCTCGGAACTTCAAGAATTGTAAAAATCGTAAAGACAGGAGAACAGAATAATGGCGACAGCTCATATTAAAGCAGAAAAAGGCGATTTCGGCAAGACCGTGCTTATGCCCGGCGACCCCTTACGCGCAAAATTTATAGCAGAAACATTCCTTGAGAACCCCGTGCTTGTAAACAACGTACGCGGCGTTCAGGGATACACCGGAACCTATAAGGGAGTTAAGATCTCCGTTATGGCAAGCGGAATGGGTATGCCCTCCATCGGCATCTACTCCTTCGAGCTTTATAATTTCTTCGGTGTTGAAAACATTATGAGAATAGGCTCCGCAGGTGCATTGACCGAGGATATCGCGCTCCGCGATATCGTTATGGGTATGGGAGCTTGCACAAATTCAAACTTCGTTTGCAATTTTAATCTTCCCGGCACTTATGCTCCCATTTGCGATTTCACGATGCTCCGCAAATGCGTTGAGACGGCGGAGGAATTAAATCTCAAATATAAGGTTGGAAACATCCTCTCCTCAGATACCTTCTACCGCGATGCGCCCCTTCGTGAAAACGGCGGACTTCCCGACTGTGAGTGGGGTGAAAAGATGGGTGTTATGGCGGTCGAAATGGAGGCTGCGGCACTCTATATGAACGCGGCTCGCTACGGCAAGCGCGCTCTTGCGATCTGCACCATCTCCGATAACCTTATCGAGCATACTGGCTGCACCGCAGAGGAACGTCAGAACTCCTTTACCGATATGATGACTCTCGCCCTCGAAACCGCAGTTAAGCTGGAGAATATTTAAGAGTTAGTAGATAAGGATCGTACTTTTTTCGAAAAGTTAGTTGGATTATAGATGGTCGCTTTTCGAGAAAAGCTCCGCAAAAGCTTAAAAGAGCTTTGCCCAACAGCCGTTTAGTTAGTTCTAAATCCACTAAATCCGCGCAAATTGTGTCAATGAATTGACACATAACGATTTTTAAAGCATTTTAACAGGCGCTTTAAAAATCTGTAATTTGCTACCGTATCCACAACCGTTTTGCGAGCTATATGGCGACACTCAAACCCGTAGGGGCGCACTGCGTGCGCCCGCTCCAAAGCCAAACTAACTTTTGTAAGAAATACGGGTGCCTACCGCGAACCCCACGGCTGTGCGTCATCCTGAGCGAGGGCAACGCCCGAGACGAAGTTTTGGAAGTGTAGCAAAGCGGAACGAACAAAACCAAGCGCCTTGGCGCGCAGGGATCTACAAAGGAGTCTTTGTGACTTTCCAAAGGCATAGTTACTTTTCCCACGAGCGCGGACGCACACAGTGCGTCCCTACGAGGGTTGGCGGTGTTTTATAGCAGTGCAGTAGCCATAAATCAATCAAAGCGACTACCCACAAAATGCCACCTTTCAACAGCCCTCTTCCGCAGAAGAGGGTGGCAGGCGAATGACTGACGGGTGTAGTTTCCCCTTTAAAACAAAAGTAACTTTCCCCACAAACCGGCGGGAGTAACCCCCCGCTCCAACGCAAGCTTTTATTATAAAAATCATCAACCGAAAGGACCCCAAATGAACAAAAGAGTATTTTTAATAGTCCTCGACTCGTGCGGCGCGGGACAGATGCCCGACTGCGCAATGTTTGGAGACAGGGACTGCCACACGATAAAGAGGATATCAACAAGTGATAAATTTTCCTGCGAAAATTTAAGAAAAATGGGAATAGGAAACATCGACGGACTCGATTTTCTCGGCACCGTTGAAGCTCCCACCGCCCGCGTTGCCCGTCTTGCAGAGAGATCGATGGGCAAGGATACCACGATAGGACATTGGGAGATCGCGGGAATAGTAAGCGAAAATCCGCTTCCCACGTATCCTAACGGCTTTCCGCAGGAGCTTCTTGACCAGTTCACTATGAGAACGGGCAAGAGATTTATTTGCAATATGCCCTATTCCGGAACGGACGTTATCCGCGATTTCGGAGAGCAGCATATGAAAACGGGCGATCTCATCGTATATACGAGTGCGGACAGCGTTTTCCAGATCGCCGCTCACGAGGACGTGGTTCCTATTGAGCAGCTTTACGAATACTGCCGCATCGCGCGTGAGATCCTTTGCGGAGAGCATAGCGTCGGCAGAGTTATCGCGCGTCCCTTTACGGGCGAGCATCCCTTCAAGAGAACGGCAAACCGCCACGATTTTTCGCTTGAGCCGTACGGTAAGACCGTGCTTGACGCGATAATCGAGCAGGGGCAGACTGTTTACGCGATAGGAAAGATCTTTGATATCTTTGCGGGCAGAGGTGTGAGCTACAAGGTGTTCACTCATTCAAATACCGAGGGAATGGATCTCACTCTTGACGCGCTCGATCACGATTTCACGGGACTTTGCTTTACAAATCTCGTTGATTTCGATATGCTCTACGGTCACCGCCAGGACATCGACGGATACGCCAACGCCTTCGCGGAATTTGACAAATGGCTGCCGAGCTTCACAGAGGGAATGGGCGACGACGATATCCTCATCATCACCGCCGACCACGGCTGCGATCCCGGAGATATCCACACCGACCACACAAGAGAATACGTTCCGTGCATTATGTACGGTAAGAATATAAAACCCGGCAATCTCGGTACGCGTATGACCTACGCGGATATCGCCGCAACGGTAGCCGATTACCTCGAAATAGATTATTCCTGCCCCGGCATAAGTATGCTTGGGGATGATTAAAGCCCCACCTATAAAAGGGCATAGCTCTCAAGGAGAAACAAAATGACAGAAAGCAAAAACACATATCGCTCGCTTGCCTTGGCGGCAATCGACGCTATGAAAAGATCGTATTCCCCATATTCGCATTTCACCGTTGGCGCGGCGCTTCTCACTAAGGACGGCAAAGTTTATACGGGCGCGAATATCGAGAATGCGTCATATACTCCAACCGTCTGCGCCGAGAGAAACGCGATCTTTACCGCGGTGCATCAGGGCGAGCGCGAGTTTGAAGCGATAGCAATCGTCGGCGGACATAATGGCGACGTCAAGGGCGTGACCGCCCCCTGCGGCGTGTGCCGTCAGGTAATGAGCGAGTTCTGCTCCCACGATTTTAAGGTCATACTCGTCACCACCCCCGACGGCGACTACGTCGAGGAAACACTCGCCAACCTCTTGCCATATACGTTTAAATTGTAAGATTAAAGTTAGTTGGATTATAGACCGTACTTTTTTCGAGAAAAAAGTAGGCAAAAAAGCTTAAAAGCGCTACGCCCAACAGCCGTCTTGTCTGTACTAAACCCACTTGATCCGCGCAAATTGTGTCAATGAATTGACACATAACGATTTTCTTTGCATTTTAACAGGCGCAAAGAAAATCTGTAATTTGCTACCGTGTGAATAGCCATAAAAAACGCAAAATGGCAACGCTCTAACTTGTGTAGGGGTCGACGCTCTCGCCTGCGGTAGGGGTTCCCCGAAGTGAGCAACGCGAGCTTTGGGGGTTCGCGTGGGCTCGGTCCACTCGCGTTCTAACAGTCCCCCGGACTGTTATTCATTACGCTCGTGCCGCTTCGCTACCCCGACGACCCGAGC
>JAFXKD010000037.1 GCA_017531925.1 Clostridia bacterium
CGTGAAGCCCACCTCAAGATTAGATATCCCTCCAGTCTTGAACTGGTAAGGGCACTTGAAGACTACGAGTTTGATAGGTCAGGGGTGTAAGTGCAGTAATGTATTTAGCTGACTGATACTAATAGCCCGAGGGCTTGAACCTTCTTTGAAAGGTCTCAAGCGTTACACAAACAATTACTTGAGTTTCATTACCTCAATCTGTTACTTCTTTATTCGGTTTTCAATGCTCAATCGAGTTAAGTTAAAGCACCTGATTTCAGGTGCTTTTTTGTTTCTTATTCCTTTGAGACAAGAAAAAGTACCGATAAGTCAAAAATCAACATTTTAATATTATAATATGATATAATCCATATGAAATATAAAACAAGGAGTTGATTTTGATGTCAGATAAGAGAAGATACTATATTGATAATATCCGTTCGTTTGGTGTAATATTAGTATTGATATATCATGTTTTTTACATTTATAACGGTATTGGAGTGCTTGGGGGATTTCCAATATCACAAAGCATAGGAATTTTCGACGACTTTTCAACCATAGTATATCCGTGGATGATGATATTGTTATTCGTCGCTGCGGGCATTGCGGCGAAATTCTCTCTTGAAAAGAGGACGGGCAAGCAATTTATAAGTGAGCGATTGCGAAAACTGATCATTCCGTCTGTGCTCGGTGTCTTTGTTGTCCATTGGGTGACGGGATATATAAATATGTATTTAGGCGGCGGACTTAGTATAATCCCTAGTTTTCTTGTGTATCCCATATCCGTTTTAGCGGGCTCGGGGCATTTATGGTTTGCACATGTGTTGTTTTTATATTCTGTTGTTCTTTTCTTGTTCAGAAAACCCATAGATAGACTAAAGAAATCGGGTGAGCGCGCGAATTTAATCATTTCTTTAGCGTTTGGAATATTGATATGGCTTGGAGCACAAACACTTAACATGCCTGTGATCACGGTATACCGTTTTGGCATTTATTTTGTGGCGTTTATAATTGGTTACTGTGTTTTTTCACACGAAAGTATCATAAAAAAGCTTGAAAAGTCAAGATACATTAGTTTGGCATTGACCATAGTATTCGGTGTTGTATATTTTGTTTTGTTTAGAAAAATGAATTATACCGAGCCGGTAGTTCTCAAGAATATCATTACAAATTTCTATGCGTGGTGTGCTGTGCTTGCGATATTTGGCTTTGGAAGAAGATATTTAGATAAGGAAAATGCATTTAGTCGTTATTTAGTGACGAATTCATATGGATACTATATTTTGCATTACCCGATACTTATGTGTTCGGCATATTTATTGCATATATATACTGATTTGGGAGTGCTGGCAAAGATATTTATAACCCTAATAATGGAGGTTGTACTTACAATTGTGGCCAATGAAATTATAAAGAGGATCCCATTGGTGCGATATCTTGTTTTAGGAATAAAAAGGAGAAAAAATGAAATTCAAATTGATAATTGACAAGGAAGCGGACGAAGAAATAGTCGCCCGTGTTCACGCGGAAAGCGAGCTGACACACGAGATCGAAAATTTAGTTTTGTCATATGTGGGAACAGATAAGCTGCTTGTTATGGGAGAGGATGAAACGGAGTATATTTCTTTTTCCGATATTGAGTGCATTACTGTGATTGACAGAAAATCCTATGTCATTGACGGCTCGTGTAAGAAATACCGTGTTAAAAGCAAGCTTTTTGAGCTTGAGGAGATATTGCCGTCATATTTCGTTCGTATCAATAAGTCATCTCTGGCCAATATGCAGAAGATCAAGAGATTCAGGTCTTCATTTAACGGCTCGGTTGACGTCGAATTTAACTGCGGATACGTTGAGTACGTATCCAGAAGATGTTTAAGTGAAGTAAAAAGGAGGTTTTTGCAATGAAAAAGTATGTTTTTGAATTTTTAAAGCGCGGTATATGCGCTATGGGCTTTGGTCCGCTTGTTTTAGCAACAGTCTGGGGTATTTTATATGCTTGCGGTGTGCTTGAAGTGTTGACGGGTGTACAGGTTGTATTTGGTATATTGGGAATCAGCCTTCTTGCATTTGTTTCGGCAGGTATCACTGTAGTATATCAAATTGACAAATTGCCGCCGCTTTATGCCATGCTTATTCACGGCGTGACACTCTATATCGACTACGCTGCGATATATCTTGTGAACGGATGGCTGAAGGAAGGAATAATGCCGTTTATCATATTCACGATTATTTTTGTGGCAGGTTACGCGCTTATATGGGGCATCGTTTATCTGTTTATACGAAAAGACATTGAAAAAATTAACAGGCAAATCAGAAAAGGGTAGCGAAAGCTACTCTTTTTCTTTGTTAATATCTTGACTTTTCCTGCCTTTTTGGTTATAATAAAAGCATAAAATGAGGTACTATATACCCCAAATAAAATTTTGCGAGGAAAGTATGACTGAAGCAAGGATTATTGAGCTTAAAAACATTGCGAACAAGATCAGGATCGGCATAATTGATGCGACGCACGCGGCAAAGTGCGGACATCCGGGCGGTTCGCTTTCAATTGCGGATATAATGGCTTATGTATATTTTGAAAAGATGAATATAGATCCTAAGGCACCAAAGGCAAAGGGCAGGGACAGGTTCGTGCTTTCCAAGGGGCATACCGCGCCCGCGCTCTATTCAACGCTTGCTCACAGAGGATTTTTCCCCGTGGAAGATCTTGTAACTCTCAGAAAGATCGATTCTTATCTTCAGGGGCATCCCGATATGAACAAGGTCCCCGGTGTTGATATGTCAACCGGATCTCTCGGCCTCGGTATTTCCGCGGCTTGCGGTATGGCGCTTGCAGGTAAGATCGACGGTAAGGATTACCGCGTTTACACCGTTATCGGCGACGGCGAGAGCGAGGAGGGACAGGTCTGGGAGGCTTCTATGTTTGCTTGCCACTACAAGCTTGACAATCTTTGCGTGATCCTCGACCTCAACGGCTTGCAGATAGACGGACCTATCACAGAGGTTATGAATCCCACGCCCCACGACAAGAAATTTGAGGCGTTCGGTTTCCACGTTATAACTATCGACGGACACGATTTTAACGCGATCGAGGCGGCTTTTGCCGAGGCGGAGAGCGTTAAGGGCAAGCCCACGGTTATTATTGCGAAAACGACCAAGGGTAAGGGCGTTTCCTTTATGGAGAACTCCGTTAACTGGCACGGAGCAGCTCCCAACGACGAGCAGCACGCCGTAGCTATTAAAGAATTGAACGAAAGATTTATTTAAGGAGGGCAGGACGATGGCAGACGTTAAGAAAATAGCAACGAGAGAAGCTTACGGCAACGCGCTTTGCGCTCTTGCTCCCAAATACGATTTCGTAGTGCTTGACGCGGACCTTGCGGCGGCTACGAAGACGGGAATTTTTAAAAAGCAGTATCCCGATAGATTTTTTGATTGCGGTATCGCAGAGGGCAATATGATGAGCGTGGCTGCGGGCATCGCATCCACGGGCAAGCCCGTTTTTGCATCGAGCTTTGCTATGTTTGCATCAGGACGCGCCTTTGAGCAGGTGAGAAATTCCATTGGATATCCCGGTCTTAACGTGAAGATCGGCGCAACGCACGGCGGTATCTCGGTCGGTGAGGACGGCGCAACGCATCAGTGCAACGAGGATTTTGCCACTATGCGCTCGATCCCGGGTATGGTTATCATCAATCCCTGCGACGGAGTAGAAGCTACGGCGGCAGTCGAGGCGGCGCTCCTTCACCAAGGCCCCGTTTATATGCGATTTGGCAGATACGCGCTTCCCATTATCAACGGCGATGATTACAAATTTGAGCTTGGCAAGGGAGTTCTTATGGCGGACGGTACGGATGTTACACTCGTTGGAACCGGCTTTATGGTAAGTGTTTGCCTTGATGCTCGCGAGCTTCTTGCGAAGGAAGGAATTTCGGCGCGTGTTATCAATATCCACACGATAAAGCCCATCGACAAGGACATCCTTATTAAAGCCGCCAAGGAAACGGGTGCGCTCGTTACGGCTGAGGAGCATACAATTATGGGCGGACTTGGCTCTGCGGTAGCGGAGGTATTGGTTGAGAATCATCCCGCTCCTATGGCAAGAGTCGGTGTTGAGGACACCTTCGGAAGAAGCGGAACGGTCCCCGCGCTTATGGAATATTACGGTCTTACTGCTGAAAATATCGTGGCTAAGGCTAAGGAAGTAATTAAAAGAAAATAAAAAAGGGGGGGATAAGATCCCCCGTGAGGTATAAAATGCGTTATTTCAAGAACAAATTTTTCATAATTGCCTTAACCGTGGTGCTTTGCCTGACGGTCTTTTCCGTCGTGCTGAGTATCGGTGGCAATTCTTGGTTCTTGAAGGACGCGCTCAACGTGATCTCCACCCCATTCCGCGCGGTTTTTAATTACTGCGCTGACGGAATTAACGGTTTTATCGATTATTTTACGGAATTTGACCGTATTTTAGCTGAAAACGAGCAGCTTCGCAAGGAAAACGAGGAGCTTAAAAAGCTTCAGAGCGACCTTGCAGTGCTTAAGGAGGAGAACGCGTGGCTCCGCGATTTTATTGACGTTAAGAACCATAACACGAGCTTTGAGTTTACCGATGCCATAGTCATAGGCAGGGGCTCGGGCGTTGCGAATAAGGCTCTTACCCTCAATAAAGGCTCGCTTCACGGAATAGAGGAGGGTATGACCGTTATTACCGGAGCGGGACTTGTCGGAAGGATAAGCGAGGTAGGACTTACGTCCTGCACAGTTGTCTGTATCACGGATGCGTCAAGTGCTGTCGGCTCTCTCGTTGACAGAAGCGCGCTCGTTGGCATATGTGAGGGATACAATCCTACACAGTGCCGCTTCCTTTACACTACGGGACTTACCGATTTTGGCGCTATAGCCGAGGGGGACGTCATTATGACGAGCGGAAAGGGAAGTATTTATCCGAGCGGACTTAAGATCGGAACGGTAAGCAAGGTCCAGATCGATGACGCGAGCCGCTCAGTGATCGCTACGGTTGACGTTGCGGTGGATTTTGAGAATATCGACAGAGTTTTGATTATTACCTCTTTTGCGGTGGAATAATATGAAAAAGGCAGAAAAAAAGGAAAGAATCGCTCTTATTATTGAGGAGCTTAAGAAAATATATCCCGAAGCGGTGTGCGCTCTCGAATTTGGAGGCGAGCCGTGGAGGCTTTTAGTAATGGGAAGGCTCTCGGCACAATGCACTGACGCGCGCGTCAATATCGTTTGCAGGGAGCTTTTTGCTCGTTTTCCGACGCTTGAGTCCCTAGCGGACGCGTCCTACGGGGAAATTGAGGAGATCGTACGCCCCTGTGGGCTTTACAGAACCAAGGCTAAAAATATAAAGGATGCGTGCGTTATGCTCCTTGAGGAGTACGGCGGAGTGCTGCCCTGCGATATGGATGAGCTTTTAAAGCTTCCCGGAGTCGGCAGAAAGATCGCAAACCTTTTGCTTGGTGATATCTATCATATGCCTGCCATCGTTGCGGATACCCATATGATCCGTATTTGCGGCAGATTTGGTATGTATCCCGAAAAGCTGAAGGATCCGCACAAGGTGGAGCTTATTATGTCGGAGCTTGTTGAGCCCGCTGAGCAGAGCGATCTCTGCCACAGAATAGTTCAGTTCGGCAGGGACGTATGCTCTGCGCGCTCACCCAAATGCGCGGAATGTCCCATAGCTCATCTTTGTGAGAAGGGGAGGAAGAACGGATATGTTTGAAAAAAATATCACCCTTATCGGAATGCCCGGGTGCGGTAAAAGTACGGTGGGAGTAGTGCTTGCAAAAATGCTTTGTAAGACATTTATAGATGCTGATCTCGTTATCCAGCATAACGAAAAGAAAAGATTACATAAGATAATTGATGAAATAGGAAACGAAGGCTTTTTAAGGCTTGAAAATCGCACTCTTGCTTCTCTTTGCGTGCATAACTCCGTTATTGCAACGGGCGGAAGCGCGGTTTTTGGCAAGGAGGCGATGGAGCATCTTAAAAAATGCTCCACGGTGGTCTATATCAAGGTGTCATATGAAAGCCTTGAAAAAAGACTTGGCAGCTTAAAGCAGAGGGGCGTTATCTTTGAGGAGGGACAGACCCTCAGAGATATTTACGAGCAGAGGATACCCCTTTACGAAAAATATGCGGATATCACGGTCGATAGCGACAATGAATCGGACGTTTCGCAGATGGCGGCAAGAATTGCCGAATTATTTGAAAATGATTAAGTTATAAAAGAGGTGAGCTTTGTGCCTATCAAAAGAATAACTATGCTTGGCAGACTCCTGGACGTCAACACCAGCAGACGCGGAATGCTTCCGCCAAATGCGGGAAAGCCCTGCCTTGAGTTTGTTACAAGGGAGAGTAAAATGCCTGTTGATCTGCCTGAGAATCAAGGCGTTTCGTCGCGGGAGATTTCCGATTTTTTAGAGGAGCTTTATGCGGATGATTCCTTGAATATGCATAATGTTGTGATAGCAAGAAACGGCACTATTATTTGTGAGGCGTATTTCGGAGCGCATAAGAGCGGCGTCTGGAAGGCGACCTTTTCCGCGTGCAAGAGCGTGGTCTCAATTGCCATCGGTATGCTCATATACGAGGGCAAACTCAAATATGAGACAAGACTCGAAGAAATTTTCCCCCAAGAGCTAAAGTCAATTACCAAGCAAAGAGTCCGCAATATTACCGTTTACGATCTTTTAACGATGCAAAGCGGAATGACTACGCTTGAGGAAACGGGAGCGATGAACGAGCGTGAGCTTTTCAAGGCATTTATAAACACTCCGCTTTCAAGCGATCCCGGCAAGAAGTTTTATTATAACAGCACTAACACATACGTTCTTTCGTGCATAGTAAAGAAGGTCAGCGGAGAGGGGCTCTCATCCTATCTTGATAAAAGATTGTTTGCGCCTCTCGGAATCAAGGACTACTATTGGGAGAAAAGCGCGGAGGGAATTGAATTTGGCGGATGGGGGCTTTACATCTCCCCTTGTGACTTCGCCAAAATAGGAATGATGCTCGCGCAGGGCGGCACTTGGAACGGAAAGCGGATCTTGTCTAAAAAATACGTTCAGAATGCAACGAGAAAGCACGCGGACAGCAACGATTCCGCTTACGGCTTCAATTACGGCTTGCAGATGTGGGTCAGCAAAAATGAGGATCAATTCCTTTTCAACGGTATGCTCGGTCAGAACGTTTGGTGCTTTAAAAGGAACGGCATCGTTATAGTGAATAACGCCGGTAACGACGAGCTTTTCCAGCAGAGCAATTATTTTGCAATAGTAAATAAATATTTTGATAAGGATTTTCCCGCCTCGCTGCCGAGAAGCCGCGATGACGAGGAACGTCTTGAGCACACTCTTAAAAAGCTTGAGATAAGCAGAAATTTTGTAACACTCACTCAAGAGGAGAGAGAGCTTTATCGGGGCGGTGCTTTGCCCAAAGATGCTTACGCGCTTGACGGCAAGCGTCTTGTAACGAGCGATAAGAGAGCGGCGACTGTTGGACTGTTGCCCCTTGTGTGGCAGGTGGTTGAAAACAACTATTCTCAGGGCTTTAGCGGCTTGTCCTTTGATATTGAGGACGGAAAATTTTATCTTACCTACGCGCAAAAGGATGAGAGCTATCGGTTCGAGCTTGGCTTTGGAGAGCCGAAATATGCTAACGTCTATATCCATAACACACCATTCTATATCGGAGCAACGGGCTGCTTTGCGCGCGACGAGGACGGCAGAAGGGTATTTAAAATAAGGGTCGATTTTCTTGAAACGCCCTGTACTCTTGTGTTAAAGCTGTTTTACCGTAACGGATATTTTGAGGTTAAGCAGATGGAAATGCCGGGCAAGCCCTTTGTCCTTGATAAGATAATGAATATAAAAAAGGATATCTCACTTGCGCCGATAGTGGGAGGAATGACTAACATTGCGCCCGACGATATTATAGAATATCAGGTGGAGCGTATGTTTGAGTTCAAGTTCAGACTTGAGGAAAAGCAGATTTAGTGATTTTATACAGTGTAAGCGCCGCTTTTAAATTCTTTTTGTACAAAGGGGAAAATCACTCAAAAAACCTTTGACAAATCGCAAAAAACAGTATATAATATACGAGTAATTTAAACTAAAATAAAGGAGAATTGCGATGAATAAGGTTATTTGCAAGGTTACTTACGATACTGAAAAGGATACGCTTGTAAAAAAGGTTACCGTAAGCTACTACGGTGATCCCGCAGGCTACGAGGAGATCCTCTTCGTTACCGAAAAGGGTAACTATTATCTCTATGCAAACGGCGGTGCTGAGTCCATTCACCCTGCTGAGAGCATTAAGAGAATGAGCAAGGCAAGCGCTGAGGCTTGGCTCGAAGCAAACAGATAATAAAAAATAAGAGGAGCAGAATGCTCCTCAAATATGCACCAATGGCGGAATTGGCAGACGCGCCAGACTTAGGATCTGGTGTCCCCGACGTGAAGGTTCAAGTCCTTTTTGGTGCACCAATAACAATGCCCACCCGACAGGGTGGGCATTGTTATTGGTAACCGTTTAATAAAAGGACATGAAGGGGAGCCGGCAATGAATGACAGTCCGGTGGACTGTCAGAACCGGCGGAACGCCTTGTCCGCAGACAAGGCAAGTCCTTTTTAGTGAATAAACTATAAGCTTGAACTTCAATTCGCTTTGCGAATTGCGCTTTTGCGAGCAGAAATAAAAGGGAAGAAGGAACGCCCGCGCAAAAGGGTTTCTTATTTTTCTTTGCAAAGGATTTTTTGGGGAAAAGATTATGCGATAGGAATAATAAAATTACAGAGGTATTATCTGATTTATCGTTGAGTAAACTTCGTATCGCCTAAAAATATAGTTTCTATTCTATAGTTCAAATAAGAAGCCTGCAACCATTAAGCCTGTAAGAATTAATGAAAACAGCATCCCTGAAATCGTCAGCGCGATTAATGCTTTGCTTCTCATATGTCTTATTTGAAATTTAAGAGAGAATATTCCCACCATCCATCCAAAGATTGGGGGAAAGGATAGATATGTCAGTATTTTAGCACGCATTTTATCCTCTTTTGCCTCATCGTTTGATACAGCGATGTTAATATCCATTTGCTCTATCTCGTCTTTTAAGAGATAATCCAGTGAGCAATTAAATATTTTGCTGATTTTAATCAACTTCTCGGTGTCAGGGTATGTAGAGTCCAATTCCCATTTTGATACGGATTGCCGTGATACATTTAACATATCTGCAAATTGCTCTTGCGTTATGTTTTGTTCCTTACGTAATTTAACTATTTTTTCACCTATTGTCATACAATAAAACCTCCTTACTGTTGATGAGACTATTATAACAGATCGTATTTGAATGTTAAACCAAGTACAAGTTGCAAAATGACAAATATGGGTTGCGTTTTTTGTCAAAGGGGTGGATCGTTTATTTGTGGAATTATTATACTTTATCGTTCATCAAAAGTCAACCTATTGTTTCCGTATTTTCTTAGAACCCCTCGTATCCTCAACTATAATTGAGAATAAAACAGGGTATTGCAAAAATTTTTCCTTTGTGTTATAATAAATTTATCACATTTTCAAAGGAGTCTTATATCTATGAAAAAAGACTTAAAAGAAAAGCTTATAAACAGAAAGGTCAAAAAGCCGAATCAGTTGCTTATGACCGTTGGAATGTGGGTAGTTGGCATTATGAATAAGGGCTATGGGGTCGAGTTCAAATACGATTACGATCCAAAGCTCATCGAGGGAAAGCCGACGATACTTCTCTCGTCGCACGCATCCCGCCTTGAATTTATATATACGATATACGGCTTTCACCGTAAGGATATAAACGTTGTATGCGGCTTTCAGAACGTACTTAAAAAGGGACTTTATAATTTGTTTATTGCCTTTGGGGTAATATCCAAATATCTTTACCAGCCCGATATACTGTCCGTTAAGAATATGCTCAGAGTCTTAAAGCGTGGCGGAGCGATAGGACTTTTTCCCGAGGGTATCCAATCAACGAGCGGAAGCACGCATCCCATAAATCCCGCTACCACCAGATTTATTAAAAGCAGCAAGGCGAATATTGTGGTCTGCAGAACCAAGGGCGCGTATCTTGCCACAAACAGATATTCATCCGATCGCAAAAGGGGATATATCGGCGTTGAATACAGCCTGCTCTTTACTCCGGATATGCTTGAAAGGCTTTCCGAGGAGCAGATATATGCTATGCTTATGAACAAGATAAGCTATAATGACTTTGAATACAACAAGACTGCAAGAAACAAATATATCGGAAAGCTGCCAAACGCACACGGCATAGATAAGATCCTTTATAAATGCCCCAAATGCAAGGCTGAGCATACGCTTTTCGTCGATAATGATACCATCGTGTGCAGCACCTGCGGCTTTAGGGCAAGAGTTGACGAGTATTATGACCTTGTTGACTCAAATGGCAATGTTTACCCCTTTGATATCGATAAATGGTTCAAATGGCAGAGAGCCCACGTTGCAGAGCAGATAAAGTACGATGGCTTTGAGCTTACCCTGAGTGGAAAAATATGCACGCTTAGTCTCGATAAGCTTAAAAAAGCTCCCGATGATAAAATTGTCCTGTCAGTTGGAAGGGTGACCCTGAATAAGGAAGGACTTATATTCTGCGGAGAGCTTAATGGGGAAGTGGTGAATTACGATTTTCCCGCAAAGTCGATATACTCTCTCACATGCTCAACGAAGGGGTATTTGGAATTTTACCACAATAACGACTATTATATGATAATCCCCGACACTGAAGTGAAGGGACTTATTAAATGGACGCTTGCGGCGGAGGAGATCCACAATCTGTACGACGAAAAGTGGAGAGCCGCCTGCGAGGACGTTTACGATTACAGTAAAGGAGAAATTTATGGGTAAATCAACAGAAATGGACGTTAAGGTCAAATTTGGTCTTAAAAGCTTTATTACCGTAGTTGCTATACTTCTTGCGGTGCTTATATTCGTTGGAGTGCTTACGTTCGTTATCCCTGCAGGTCGCTATACGATCTATACCACGGACGAAACGAAGGCGGAGCTTCCTTTTTATGAATATACGACCGATGAGTCCTTAAACAAGCAGATCGTGATCAACTCTTACAGGGAGCTGACGGATGAGGAAAACACATCCCGTCTTCCCGTATGGCGCTGGATACTCTCTCCGTTTGAAGCGCTGATATTCGGAAGCACCAGCGCGAATATGCTTATGATAATTGCGCTTCTGCTCGTTCTTGGCGGTACCTTCAAGGTGCTTGAGGAGAGCGGCGGACTCGTTTCACTTGTCAGAGTTATTATGGTCAAGCTCCACTCAAAGCGCTTTATCGCTATATGGGTAATAACTGCGGTAATTATGATACTTTCCGCGGTATTCGGACTTCAGGAGCAGCTTCTCATACTCTATCCCGTTTTTGCAATGCTCTGCACGGCACTTAACTGGTCGCGATTTACTGCGATCTCGTTCGTGCTTATCGCGTCGGGCGTTGGCTTTACCACGGCAATAACCAATCCGCTCACAATAGGTACGGCATCGATCGCCGCAGGTGTTAGCGTTACCGACGGACTCTGGTACAGATGTATAATCTTCTGCGTGATGTACGTTATCACCTCGCTCTTCCTTGTCAGCCTTGCTAAGAAGGATGAAAAGAAGGCGACCGAAAAATTTGACGTTGAAGCCTTCGTTATGGTAACGGAGGAGGAGCATAAGGACGATATCCGCAAGGCGAAGATGATAGTAATACTATTCTCCGTTGCGCTTTTTTCGGTGATCATCACCACAGCGATAGACTCTCTCAGATCTCTTGCAATGGTATTTATG
This sequence comes from Clostridia bacterium, assembly GCA_017531925.1. Classification (GTDB taxonomy): domain Bacteria; phylum Bacillota; class Clostridia; order Oscillospirales; family CAG-272; genus RGIG4608. Next base: position 11,831 of record JAFXKD010000037.1, read on the forward strand.
GCTGCGGCGTTCATCGTCGGAACGGTCATCGTCGGCAAAAAGCTTCTGGGTACATATAAGAGCCTTGGCAAGTGCTTTATCAAGGGCGTTAAGGACGTTCTCCCCTCAATAGTGATCATTATGATCGCCTTCGGTATCACGTATATCGCTCAGGAGGGAAATATCCTGCATACGATATTCTACTATTTCTATAATTCCGTAACGAATATCTCACCCTATCTTGCGGTCGTGATCCTTTACGTATTCGTTCTTATTATCGAATTCTTTATTCCCAGCGCATCCGCTAAGGCAGTGCTTATAATTCCTATGCTTACGCTTGCTCCCATAGAGGGAATAAGCAAAACGGTCATTATCCTTACATACTTGTTTGCAGACGGATATACGAACGTTCTTTATCCCACCTGCGGAACACTTCTCGTAGGACTCGGACTTGCGGACGTAAGCTTTGCGCAGTGGTTCAAGAAGACCATCGGCTTCCAGCTTCTTCTGTCCGTGCTGTCAATAGCATTTTTGATGCTTGCGGTATTTATAGGACTTTAAAAAGATTAATAAAAAGCTACCAAGCTTATCAAGGCTTGGTAGCTTTTTTTATCGTATTTTACCTAATTCCCAAAAAGCGATAGCCCCCGCAGCTCCCACGTTGAGAGAATCAACACCGTGTGCCATCGGTATCTTAACGGTATAATCGCATTCGTCAATGGTTTTGGGCGTGAGTCCCGTGCCCTCGGTCCCAAGGATTATCGCAAGCTTTTCCTCTCTGTGAAGCTCCTCATCATCAATGTCAACCGTGTCATTGCGCAGAGCCATGGCGAGCGTTTTAAAGCCGAGATCCTTAAGCTCCTGCATTTTGGCGGGCCAATCAGCCTTGGTTTGTCCGATGCGAGTCCAAGGAACCTGAAAGACGGTCCCCATGCTGACTCTTACTGCGCGGCGGCAAAGAGGATCACAGCAGGTGGGAGTAACAAGCACCGCATCGATATTTAAAGCCGCGGCAGAGCGGAATAGCGCGCCGATGTTCGTGGAATCGGTTATCTCCTCGAAAACCGCGATCCTGCGAGCATCCCTGCAAAGCTCCTCAACACTTGGTAAGCTTGGTCTTTTCATAGCGCAGAGAGCTCCGCGCGTAAGCTCAAACCCCGTCAGAGAGGTGAGAAGCTCACGGCTTGCGGTATAAATCGGTGTATCTTTGGGAAGCTTTGAAATAATATTCTCAACCGCTCCGCTCTTGAGCAGGCGTTCGTCCGTCAAAAAGGAAACGGGAACACATCCCGCCCCCATCGCTACCTCAATTACGGTGGGACTCTCCGCTATAAAGATGCCCTTTTCGGGCTCCAATTTATTTCTGAGCTGTGAGCCCGTAAGACGCACGTAAACGTCGAGCGCACTGTCGTTAAAATCTGTAATTTCAATAATGCTTGGCATAGGCTTTTCCTTTAATAATTTTCTACTATCTTATTGTATCTTTTTTCTTTTAAAATGTCAATAATTTATTGAAAATGCAGCAAAATTATGATATAATTTTTTAAAACACTTTATAGGAGAAAAAATGAATAAAAGGATATTGATAGCTGTGATAATTGCCGCCGTCATACTGACGTCCTGCGGCTTTGTGAATAATTTGTTCGGCACGACCTCGACGACTCATCCGGACGGAGACGGTTTTTTCGAGGGCGTTCAGGTGGATCTCAATATGAATACCTATTATCCCGTCGTTGACTGCTTGCCCGACGGGGAGGGAAAGCCCCTTAAGGTGGTATTGCTCCTTGGACAGAGCAATGCCTCGGGCTGCTCTGCGGGACTCTTTCTTAAAGACAATATCGGAGACGAGGAATATGAAAAATATGCCGCAGGATTTGATAACGTGCTTATAAATTACTGTATAGACGACCATAACTCCACAAGCGGCGGAGAGTTCGTAAGGGTCGATATGACCTGCGGAGCATACGGCGGCGCGTTCGGTCCCGAGGTAGGAATGGCTGAGGTGCTTTCTGAGGCATTTCCGGACGAGCAGGTGGTTATTCTAAAATATACTATGTCGGGATATTCTCTTAACTATCATTGGCTTCTGAAATATGAGAGGGGCGATATTTACGAGGCATTTTTGAAATTCGTAAATACGTATATGGACTACCTCTTAAGCAAAAACTACGAAGCGAGAATAGGCGCTGTCTGCTGGATGCAGGGCGAAAGCGATACTACGGAGTTCAAAGCTTCAAGATACTATGAAAATCAGGTGAGATTTGCCGAGTATCTCAGAGAGGACCTTCAGCCCTATGCCGAGGAAAAAGGGATCTACTTTATAGATGCGGGAATATCAAACAGCCCATACTGCGAGCCCGCTTATCCCGAGATAAACGAGGCTAAGAAGCGGTTTTCGGAACTATCGGATATGAATCTGTATTTTTCAACGATAGATCTCGGATTTACAGTACATAAGGAGCCCGCGGGCAACCCGGATCTCGGGCATTACGATTCCGTATGTGAGCTTCAACTCGGCAGGGAATTCGGTAAAAGAATAGTTGATATTTACAAGTAAAAATAACGCATTTTTATTGACAAAGCATTATACTTCTGATATAATAAAATCAACCAACAGTTGATTTTGCGAGGTGATAAAAATATGAGAACACAGGGCGAGAGAATTAATAAGCTGAGAAAAAGCAAGGGCGTTACACAGCGCGAGCTTGCGGAACGACTTGGGATTTCGGTGCAGGCGGTTTCTAAGTGGGAGAAAAATCTTTCCAATCCTTCAACCAAAAATCTTTTGCAGATAGCTAAGATCTTTGGCGTTTCAATAACATATTTTTATCAGAGCGAGGAATCGCAAAGCAAAAAGATCGAGCGCGGCAGCGGAATGGCGTCCCTTCGTGAGCTTTACAAGATAGGCAGAGGTCCTTCAAGCTCGCACACCATAGGTCCCGAGCGCGCGTGCCAGCGCTTTAAGGCTGAGCATCCTGCCGATAGCTATCGTGCCATTCTTTACGGATCTCTTTCAAAAACCGGAAAGGGACACGGCACGGATTATGTTATAGAGCAAACGTTTTTGCCCGCAAAATGCGAGGTGCATTTCGATTTTGATACGGAATGTACTGTCCACCCCAATACTATGGATCTTATAGCAATAAGTGGGGGAGAGGAGATCGCAAAAAGGCGTTTTTACAGCGTCGGTGGGGGAAGCATCATAGCAGACGGTGAAACACTTGCCGCAAGTGAGATGATATATCCGCTTGATACCTTTAAGGATATTGCGGAGCTTTGCCGTGAGAGTGGCATAAGGATATGGGAGTGGGCGCTTGAGATTGAGGGAGAGGGCTTCTTGACTCATATGGAGGGTATATGGAATGCGATGAAGGATTCCATTGAAGCGGGACTCTGCGACGAGGGAATACTTCCGGGCGGACTCGGAGTTCACAAAAAGGCAAAGCAGCTCTATAATACTCATATCGAGGGCGAAAACCGCGAAACGAGGGAGGACAGACTCGTTTGCTCTTACGCCTTTGCAGTGGGCGAGCAGAACGCGGCAGGTCAGAAGATCGTCACAGCTCCGACCTGCGGAGCGGCGGGGGTTCTTCCTGCGGTAATGCTTTATCACAAGCATAAGAAGGGCGCGGGAGATGACGATATCATCAAGGCTCTCATCACTGCGGGAGTGGTCGGCAATCTTATAAAGCACAATGCGTCTATCTCGGGCGCGGAATGCGGATGTCAGGCAGAGGTTGGAAGCGCTTGCTCTATGGCTGCGGCGGCTCTTGCCGAGCTTTACGGAATGGATATAGACAAGATAGAATATGCGGCGGAGATAGCGCTCGAGCATCATCTCGGTCTTACCTGCGACCCTATTTGCGGACTTGTGCAGATACCCTGCATTGAAAGAAACGCGGTTGCGGCTATGCGCGCAATAAACGCGGCAAATCTTGCGGATCTTCTGTTTGATACGAGAAAGATATCCTTTGACAAGGTAGTTATTGCTATGAAGGAAACGGGTGACGATATGAGCCCCGCTTATAAGGAAACGAGCGAGGCGGGACTTGCACGTATATCCGTGAAATAGCATATAGTTTAAAGAGGTAATAACAATGAATATAGTGGTTTTGGCAGGCGGACTCAGTATGGAGCGCGACGTCTCCCTTACATCGGGCTCGCGAATAGCGAACACCTTAAGGGATGCGGGACATAACGCGGTGCTTATTGACCTGTATTACGGAATAGAAAAGGAAAAGATGACCTTTGAGGGCATCGGCGAAAGATACGAATATAAAATTCCCGAGCGCGAGCCCGATCTTAACGAGCTTATAGCGTCGAACGGAGGAAGGAAGGACCCGATAGGTGAGAACGTTATCGAGCTTTGCAAGATGGCGGACGTTACCTTCCTCGCCCTTCACGGCGGAGTTGGCGAGAACGGCAAGCTTCAGGCTCTTTTTGAAATGAACGGAATACGATTTACGGGAAGCTCTTCGGTCGGCTGTATGCTTTCAATGGATAAGATAATCTCAAAGGAGCTTATAGCAAGAGAGGGAATACCCACGGCAAGATGGCTGACTAACCAAAATGATTTGAGCGAGCTTGAATCCCTGATACCCTGCTTCGTAAAGCCCGCGGATAACGGCTCAAGCGTGGGAGTTACTAAGGTGGTAAGCAAACCCGAGCTTAAAGCGGCTCTTTCTGAGGCGGAGAGATTTTGTAAGAACGTGCTTGTTGAAGAGCAGGTGGTCGGAAGGGAATTTTCTGTAGGCATTATCGACGGTAAGGCGCTTCCCCCCATAGAGATCATCGCAAGCGGAGATTTTTACAATTACAAGGTCAAATATCAGGCAGGACTCGCCCACGAGATATGCCCCGCGCCAATAAGCGAGGAGCTTACGAAAAAGCTAAAGTCCTATGCTGAGCGCGCGCACAAGATTTTGCGCCTCGGCTCGTATTCGAGAATAGACTTTATACTTGACGAGAGCGGAGAGTTTTACTTTCTTGAGGCGAATGCGCTCCCCGGTATGACTCCCACGAGCCTTCTTCCGCAGGAGGCGGCGGCAAACGGTATGAGCTATACGGATCTTTGCCTTAAATTGATCGAATTGGCATAAAAAAATGCAGTCATTTGACTGCATTTTTTATTTTCTCTAAAATAAGCGGATGCTTCGCTTGCTCTGCTTCCAACGGCAAATATAATTTTTGACTTGATGCCCTTTGGTATCAAGTCAAAAATTTTGCCCGTAAAAGCGGTATTATTCAATTCAATAAACGATTTTAAATGCTTATACGTCATATCTCACCAAGCAAGAAAAGTCTTGCCGCCTCATATTCCTGCCTTGCCGCCTCGCATCTTTTAAGATTTGCGGGAGTAGCGGGCTTTTTAAATGCGCGCAGAAGTATATTTTTGGGAGTCTCCTCGGGGTCGATAAGCTCCACCGCAACAACGGAATAATTATTTGCCTCAAGCCTTTTAAGCCTCAGCGCATCGGTCGCCGCATCGCAAAGCTTCTGGCGAAGCATCGAATGCTCTGTAACGAAGGAGAGGGGCTTGCATTTGATCTTGTGATTTAACTCGTGATGACAGCAGGGAGTTGAAAGGATGACCTTAGCGTTTTCTGCGATCGCCTTGTCAAGCACGATGTCGGTCGCAATATCGCAGGCGTGAAGGGAAATTACAAGATCGGGAGCATCCTTGCACTCGTATTTCGTGATATCCGCACAGTAGAAGCTGAGACCGTCGAAGCCAACGTCGTGCGCAACGGTGTTGCAGTATTCGATAACGTCTGCTTTCAGATCAACGCCGTACATTTTTACGTCGCGACCCATCACGTTTTTCAAATAATGATACACAGCAAACGAGAGGTAGCTTTTTCCGCAACAGAGATCGTAAACCGTGAGAGCGCCATCCTTTGGAAGATGGGGATAAATATCGCGCACGTTTTCAACGAATTTGTTTATCTGGCGGAATTTGGATTGCTTTTTATCGTGGACTCTGCCGTTTTTATCACTTACGCCGAGGTACTGTAAAAACGGAGCATCGGCTGTGATGATATAATTCTTTTCGTTGTTGTTTTTGCCTATCTGCGCCTTGTCAATTCCGTCGGAATTAAGCTTGCTTACGAGATTGCTGACACCTATAAGCGTGATCTTACCCGATCTTGAAGCCTTGTATTCGCATTCTCCTGCGGTAGTTATGAGATTGACCTGCATACAGGAGCTTATAAGCTCGCAAAGGCGGGGAAGGGATTCGCTTCTTGGCGCGATATTTTCGTGGCGCGCCTTGTTGTCCGCATAAAAGCTCTCAGCCTGAAGGCAGAGCCTTCCCGATATGCTTTTAAGCGTGATAACGGTCTTTTGCACTGTTTTATCAATGTGCTTTGAAAAAACGCACTTCTTTAATGCCTGCCGCCGCGCCGCAAGAAGCACTGCAGAAGCAAGATCAACTATTTTAGCATCAAAATTGCTCATATCTTTGGCGGCCTCCTGTGTCTGCTCATATTAAACAGCTTTTTCATTCTGGCGGAAAGCTCTTCCTTTTTCTTTTCCGTCTCCTCAGCCAAAATTTTGGGGGAGGAATAGCTTTCTCCGTCGTATTCTATAGTGAAGATATCGTTTACCTTGACCTCACCAAGAACGTCTCTTGAGATGTAATATCTCTTATTATTGTCGTCAAGAGCTACCCCGAGATCCTCCTCGTATCTGTCGAGTACTAATTTAAGAGTCATAATTTTTGACCTTTCAGTTTATTTTAATCAAAATATCCTTTTTTATAAAGAAGCTCTGCTATAAGCACAGCTCCGCCCGCCGCACCGCGAAGAGTGTTGTGGGAGAGCCCTACGAATTTGTAATCGTAAACGCTGTCCTTGCGAAGTCTGCCCGCGCAAACACCCATACCGCCGTAAATATCTCGGTCAAGCTTTGCTTGCGGACGGTTATCCTCTTCAAAGTAGGTTATAAATTGCTTCGGCGCGTGTGGGAGCGCAAGTGCCTGCGGCTCACCCGAAAAGCTCTGCCAAGCATTGAGTATATCCTCTTTTGTGGGCTTTATTCTGAATTTCACAAACACAGCGGCTGTGTGTCCGTCGCTTACGGGAACGCGTATGCACTGAGTGGTGATCTTCATATCGGTATTTTTAACGATCTCGCCGTTTTCGATCCTGCCAAAGACCTTCAAGGGCTCCTGCTCGCTCTTTTCCTCCTCGCCGCCGATGTAGGGGATGATATTGTCAACCATCTCTAGCCAATCGGAGAAGGTCTTTCCCGCGCCCGAGATCGCCTGATACGTTGTAGCCACTACCTCATAGGGCTCAAAGCGGAGCAGGGGAGTGAGCATTGGAACGTAGGACTGAATGGAGCAGTTGGGCTTTACGGCGATAAAGCCGCGCTTTGTTCCAAGCCTTTTCTTTTGCGAATCTATTATTTGCAGATGCTCGGGATTTATCTCGGGAATGACCATCGGCACGTCGGGAGTCATGCGGTGCGCGGAATTGTTTGACACAACGGGTATCTCCGCCCTTGCATAAGCCTCCTCAAGCGCGCGTATATCTTCCTTTTTCATATCCACCGCGCAGAATATAAAATCAACAAGATCTTTAATTCTGCTAATGTCCTGCGCATCGATTATTATCATATTTCTGTATTTTTCGGGGATCGGAGCGCCCATCTTCCAACGGTTGCCAACGGCATCCTCGTATCTTTGTCCTGCGCTCCTTGAAGAAGCGGCAAGCGCGGTCACTTCAAAATATGGATGATCCTCCAATAGCGTCAGAAATCTCTGACCGACCATACCGGTAGCTCCGACTATTCCAACTCTTTTTTTCATAAAATTGACCTCCTTAATTGCAGATCTCCTTATATATTATGCTCTTGTGAACTCCGCGGTCCTTTGCGCACGCTTTGATCGCGTCCATTTTTGAAAGACCTCCGCCAACGTAGAAGTCCACGTGCTGCTCTATGCTCATATCCTGCCAGAAGAGATCCGCTTTGGCTTCTTTTCTTGCACCCTCAACTATAATAACGTACTCTCCGCGAGGATCGTTTGCTTCATAATGAGCAACCGCCTCACTAAGAGTAAGGCGAAGCACCTCCTCGTTCCTCTTCGTAAGCTCACGGCACAGAGATATCCTTCTGTCAGAGCCAAAGGTGTTCTTCATATCCTCAAGTGTGGCTCTGAGCTTGTGGGGAGCCTCGTGGAATATCATTGTGCGCTTCTCACCTTCAAGCTCGGAGAGCCTTTCGCGTCTTTCGCCCTTGTTAGCTGAGAGAAAGCCCTCAAAGCAAAATCTTCCCGTGGGAAGTCCCGAAAGAGTGAGAGCTACAATACCTGCGCACGCACCGGGTATGCTTGAAACGGCAACTCCTTGCTCCGCGCAAAGCGCAACTATATCCTCACCGGGATCGCTTATTGCGGGAGTACCCGCATCGGTTATAAGGGCACACGCCTCACCCGATTTTAATCGGTCAACGATTATCTGTCCGCGCTCTCTTTTGTTATGCTCAAAATAAGATACCATCGGCTTTGATATTCCAAGGTATGAAAGGAGCTTCAAGGAATTTCTTGTGTCCTCGGCGGCGATAAAATCCACCTCTGAAAGCACCTTTACGGCTCTTTCGGAAAGATCGGCAAGATTTCCTATGGGCGTTGCCACAAGATAGAGCGTGCCCTTTTCAATTTTATTCTTTTCGTAATCCGTGTTAGTGGATTTGATGCTGCTCATAAGAATTCCTTTCACATCTGATTTTGTTTTTCATAAAATGATATTAACGAAAGAACGGGGGTCAATATGGCAATTAAAATATATATAGATCAGGGACATAATCCCGCCTCTCCAAATGCGGGAGCCGAGGGAAACGGCTACGTTGAGCAGGATCTCACTTACGAAATAGGCATCCGTCTTGCGGATCTGCTCCGATCAAACGGAAATTTTGAGGTCAGAGTATCACGTCCGACGCCCGAAACGAGCCTTGGAACTACCAACGCAAGCTCCTTGCGAATAAGGGTTGACGAGGCAAACACGTTTGGCGCGGATTATTTTGTGAGCCTGCACGCGAATGCGTCCTCAAATCCAAATGTCTCAGGAAGTGAGGTGCTTGTGTTTGACGAGCCAAGCGCAGCGAGTGAGCTTGGCAGGGATATCCTTTTCTGGCTCAATAGGATAACGGGACTTCGCAACCGCGGTATCGTTGAGCGACCGGGGCTTTACGTTCTGAGAAAAACGCGAATGCCCGCGGTGCTTGTGGAGATGGGATTTATTTCAAATTCAGGAGATGCCTCGCTTATGAATAACAGCCCCGAGCTTTTTGCAGAGGGTATTTATAATGGAATACTGCAATATACGGGACTGCTTTAAATTGTCAATCGCACATTTTTAAGAACTCCGCCTCGTCGATAACGGTAACGCCAAGGCTTTGAGCCTTTGTAAGCTTACTGCCGGCATCCTCTCCCGCAAGCACAAAGCTCGTTTTCTTTGATACCGAGCCTGCGACCTTTCCGCCGCGATCCTTTATCATTTTGCTTGCGGCATCGCGGCTCATAGAGGGAAGGGTGCCCGTAAGCACGAAGGTGAGTCCTTCAAATCTCGCGTCGAGCTGAACGAAGGTGGAGCGAACGTTAAGCCCAAGCTCTTCAAGTCTGCGGCAGAGCGCGATGTTCTGCTCGTGTGAGAAGAATTCTATTACGCAATCCGCGGTTATCTCACCGAAATCCTGAATATCGCAAAGCTCGTCGCGCGTAGCGTGCATTAGTGCATCAAGCGTTTTATATTTCTGAGCCAGAGCCGCCGCCGCGACCTCTCCGATATTGCGGATTCCAAGCGCAAAAATAAGGCGCTCAAGACCTGCGGATTTTGAATTTGCTATCGAGTCTATAAGATTTTGCGCACTCTTTTTGCCCATTCGGTCGATCTTTGCAACGTCGTCGGATGAAAGAGTATAAAGATCGGCGCAGTTTGATATAAGCTTGTTTTCAAGGAGCGCATTGACTATCTGAGGGCCGAGACCGTCAATATTCATAGCGCCCTTTGATGCGAAATGTTCAATGCTTCGGGAGAGCTGAGCGGGGCAGGAGGAGTTGGTGCATCTGATAGCCGCGCCGTCGCCCTCATCGCGTGAGACCGGCTCACCGCATGAGGGACAGTGAGTGGGCATAAAGAATTCCACCTCCGTGCCGTCGCGTCTTTCGGGATGCGCGCAAAGCACCTCGGGAATAATATCTCCCGCCTTTCGGACCGTTACGGTGTCGCCGAGCATTATTCCGCGCTCTCTTATAAAGTCAAGGTTGTGCAAGGTCGCGCGTGAAACGCTCGTTCCGGCAAGGCGAACAGGCTCAAGGACTGCCGTGGGAGTAAGAACTCCCGTTCTGCCTACGGCTATCGTTATATCGGTCAGCTTAGTCTGCTTTTCCTCGGGCGGAAATTTATAAGCAACCGCCCATTTGGGTGTTTTGGTTCCTTCGCCGATTTTTACTCTGTCCGAAAGTGTGTCAATTTTGATTACCACACCGTCAATATCGTATGGAAGCTCGTCGCGCATAGCACCGAGCTTTTCTATGTGTCCTATTATCTCCTCGTATGAGGTAGCCTTTATTCTGTCTCTTAAGGTGGTAAAGCCAAGCTCTCTTATGGTATCGAGCGTGTCGCTGTGTGATACGGGAGCTTCGCCGTTACCGTATATATCGCCCTCTTGCAGATTGAAGATAAAAATATCAAGCCTTCTGTCCGCGCACACCTTGGGGTCGAGCTGACGGAGCGAGCCCGCCGCCGCGTTTCTCGGATTTGCAAGAAGCTGCTGACCGCTTGCCTCTCTTTCCTCATTTAATGCGTAAAACACCTTGCGGGGCATATAGACCTCTCCGCGAAGGCAGAAGGAAAGGGGGGCATCTATTGTAAGAGGAATTGAATTTATCGTTTTGATGTTCTGCGTTACGTCCTCACCGACCGTTCCGTCGCCGCGCGTCGCACCTCTTACGAGAGCGCCGTTTTCATAGGTGAGAGCAACGGACAAGCCGTCGATCTTCGGCTCAACGGAGAACACGGGATGCTCCACTACCTGCTCCATCCTCAAAATAAACTCCGCTATTTCAGAGTATTCGAAAACGTCGGAGAGGGAATTCATCTGAACGGTATGAGTTACATCCTCAAATTTGGAAAGGGGCTTACCGCCAACGCGCTGAGTTGGTGAGGTGGGATCAAAATATTCGGGATGAGCCTCCTCAAGCGCGAGAAGTTCCGCATAAAGACGGTCGTATTCAAAATCCGATATTTCGGGATCGTCCAAAACGTAGTATCTTTTGGCGTGATAGGAAAGTGTTTTGCGAAGATACTGTATTCTTTTTAAGGTTTCGTTCATATTTTTCTCCCAAAGCCGATAGGGGCTTATTATTCTTCAAAAAGATATTTTGTTATTCTCTCCATAGATTCATTGAATTCAACGTTGTTTGAGTTGAAAAATTTTACAAGGCAACCGGAAAGAGCGGGGAGATCGGGAACGGAATAGTCCCTGCTCTTAATGTATTCGTCCCAGTTTGCGAGCTTCCATGTATCGCGCGGTGAATTTCTCGCAAGCATTCTCTTATGGCTCACTTCAATATCTGTAACCACCCATATGAGCATAAGCTCTGCGTTGTAGGAGGAAAGCTTGGTACGAAGATTTTTGAAATATTCGTTATCCTTTACCTCGCGGGTAAATGGCGCGTTGATCAGAACAACATTAGCATACTTAAGGGCTTCAAAGCCGATATCAAGTATAGCCTCGTATTCGAAATTTCTTATATTTTCCTCAAAAAACTGAGATGAGCGGTTTATTGGCTCTCCCGCAACAGCAAAGATCTGCTTTGAAAGAGGGATAAGAGCATCCTTGTCAAGATATACAACATTAGGTATTCTTTTGGCAAGCTGCTGAGAAACGAAGGTCTTTCCCGAAGCGGGCGGGGAAGTAACTAAAATCATTCTTTTTGTCATATTGAAGCACCTGATTTCTGTCCAAGTTTGTTATTAGATAATATTATCATAATATTTTAACATAATTAATAAAAAAAGTCAACAATTTCAATAAAAAAGGGCTTCCTATGAAGCCCTTTGATTTTAATTAAATAAACGCGTTTTCGTCTATGTATATCTTGGTAATATCCGCGCCAAGCGACTTTAATTTTCCAACGATATCAAGGTATCCGCGCTCTATGGTGTAGATATTTGTTACCTCCGTTGTGCCCTCTGCCACAAGACCTGCAATAACTATGGCTGCACCTGCGCGAAGATCGACTGCGGCAACGCTTGCTCCGTGGAGCTTTTCGACTCCGCGGAAGGCGGCAAACGGCTCATTAACCATAACCGAAGCTCCCATTTTTTCAAGCTCTGCCACGTATTTGAAGCGGTTTTGCCAAATGGTCTCATAAACCGTTCCGCTGCCGTCCGCGATCGCGAGCAGAGTGGAGAACTGCGGATGCATATCCGTTGGGAATCCGGGATAGGGAAGCGTTTGTATATTAGTGGATCTCAGCTTGCCGTTGCTCTTTACCGTGATATAATCGTCAAAGGCTCTTACCTCAACTCCCATTTCCGAGAGCTTGGTTGAAATGATCTCAAGGTGCTTTGGAATGACGTTCCTTATATTTACCTCACCGCCCGTGGCTGCAACGGCGGTCATATACGTTCCCGCCTCTATCATATCCGGGATTATATCGTATGTACAGCCGTGGAGCTTCTCAACTCCCGTTATCTTGATTATTCCCGTACCCGCGCCCCTTATGTCCGCGCCGCAGGTGTTGAGGAAGTTTGCAAGGTCAACTATATGCGGCTCGCGCGCGGCGTTTTCAATAACGGTAAGACCGTCCGCAAGCGTTGCCGCGAGCATAATATTTACAGTAGCTCCAACAGAGACCTTGTCAAAGTATATCGAATTGCCAACAAGACCGTTGGGCGCGTCCGCGTAAACGTATTCGTCGTCCTCGGTAACCGTCGCGCCGAGCGTCTGGAAGCCCTTGATGTGCATATCGATGGGGCGCGTGCCAAAATTACAGCCGCCGGGATATGCAACCTTTGATTTTTTAAATCTTCCAAGCTCCGCGCCGAGAAGATAGGTGGAGCCCCTCATCCTCTGAACGATATTGTAGGGTGAATTTCCGCCAACGAGCGCGTATGTATCGATCTCGACCGTCGTCTCGTCAAGATAATTGACGCTTGCGCCCATCTCGCGCAGTATCTCAAAGCTCATGGTTATGTCACTTACTCGCGGAACATTTTCGATAATGCATTTGTCCGCGGTAAGGATTGTTGCAAATATGATAGGAAGAGCGGCATTTTTCATACCGTTTATGTAAACGTCGCCGTAAAGCTCATTTCCGCCCCTGATTACGATTTTTTCCATATATTCAAATCCCCCAAAAAGATTTGGCAGTTACACTTATAATTAATTACATATCATTATAACACATAACTGCCAAAAATGCAAACAGTTTATTGATTAATCAGAAAAAATAATCAATAAATATTATATTCAGTTTTCGATATTCTTGTTAAAGTACGCGACAGCAAGCTCCGCAACGAGCCCGTAGCTCACCGTACCCTCCGTTCCGTTCGCCTGAAGATAGGCGTCGTTCACCGCGCCGCTGATATCTCCCACGATATTGTCCCGATAAGGCTCGTAAAAATCGTTGTAGGCGATCATCTCGTATATCGCGCGGTTGTCAAGCTTTTTATATGTCGTTTCCCAAAGCTCCTTGTCTGCGGAATACAGCGCATTGAGCACGTATTCGAGCAAGTTCATATATCCGCAATACTGTATATATGCATCCTCGGATTCCTTGCATACCAAAAACGCGATAAAATTAGCCTCATCCTCCCGTGCGATACCTCTTTGATGCGCAAGCTCGTGGGCAACGGTGTATGGAACGGAATAATCGGGCGCGTTGGTGTTCAGATTTGCCTCTCCCGTAAAATAGGTATAAACCCCCGCTATATGAGTATAGGTCATTGGCTTGCTCAGCATCACGGGCTTGATATATGAGGTCAATTTTGGCAGAAATCCGTATTCCATACTCAGTCTGCCGTAGCATTCGAGAAGAATATTATTCGTTTCTCTTACGGTATATGGAGAGACCGATGAGCCCTCTTCCTCAAATTCGATACTATCAAGTCTTGAGTTGACCTCGCCGATGAGCCATTCCGCAGTTCCCGCAAGATCATTCTTGGATATTTTCTCGGGTTTTTCAAGCTCCAATTTCACATCCAGCTCACTCGTATAATAGCCCGTGCCGAATGTGAGAATGAAAAGGCTGAAGAATAAGGATAATACTGAAAGCGCGCAAAGGCAGAAAATGCCGACGTCGTGCCAGGACCCCGAATACTTTTTCATACAGAACCTTATGAGGAAGAATAATGTTATAGGGAGAGTGATCAAAAGAAGCTCGGAGAGAGAAAGCGGCAATATATTAGTCAGAGTGGCAAGCAAACCGCGAAAAACGGACGAGACGTATCTGTTGAAAAAGTCCGCAAAGGGAGTATAGAATATCGCAATAAGATAAATTATAAGGCAAAAAGCCGCAAGACCGAAAAATACGTATGAAACTATTGGCAGCTTTTCCTTTTTCTGCTCACACATCTTGGTATTTTCATTTATTTTCTGTTCTTCCATTACCGAATGCCTCCTTTCCAAAGCGTTCATCAACTATTTTTTTCATATCCTCGGGTATATCCGCAGTAAGCTCCATTTTCTCACCTTTATACGGATGCTCAAACGAAAGGGAATACGCGTGCAGCGCGTGCCTGTCTATAAGCTCAGATGCCCTCCCGTAAAGATCGTCTCCGAGTATGGGCGCGCCGAGATGGGAGAAATGGACGCGTAGCTGGTGCGTCCTTCCCGTAAGCGGCGTTGCCAGTACGAGCGAAAGTCCCTCGCTCCTTGCCAATACTCTGTAACGTGTTACGGCTATTTTTGCATCATCACACCTTTCGCAAGCCTCGCGCAGAATGATGCTCCTTTCCTTTCTGCGTATATACGTTTCAATAACGCCCCAATCCTTGGGCAGAGTGCCGTCAAGAATGGCGATATAACTCTTTCTTATCCCGTCATTCTTCATCTGATCGGAAAGCTTTGCGCAGGATACCTTGTCCTTTGCCACAAGCACTATACCGCTCGTATTTCTGTCAAGACGGTTGACGGACCGAAAAACAAAGGGCCGTCCCGCCTGTTTATAGTAATAAGCAAGCGAATTTGCAAGCGTATCGTAAAAATGCCCCTGCGATTGATGAGTGGGCATAAATGGCGGCTTGTTGGCGGCAACTATGCTTTCATCCTCGTAGATTATATCGGGCAAAACGCATGATGGGACGAGCTTTTCGCCACCTTGCGCTTCGTCCTCGCAATTTATCTCAAGCACGTCGCCCTCACTTATGAGCGCGCGGACGGTCGCGTGTGCGCCGTTTAGTAGGATGCCGTCGGAGCGTGATTTCAGCGCAGTGATAGCTCTTTTTGAAAAGCCGAGCCTGTCTGTAAGCACCTGCTTGATGCTAAGACCCGCAAATTCGTTTTCAAAGCGCATACGATCACCTCCTTCATTTAATGATTATATTATACACCAAAACCTCACCGAATACAATATTTCTTTTCATTTGCATAAAAAAACTTTTGCCGCGATATAATTTATTAAATTTAATCTACGAGAGGATTTTTACGAAAATATGAAAAGATTTGTAATGCTTTCGGTAATAGTGATAGCTCTGTGCCTGAGTGTGGTCGGAGTGATAAGGGAGCAAAGCACAGAAGCCGCTCCCGACGTTTCAAACGCGCTTTGCGTGATAGCGGATGAGAGTGAAATGGCAAAATATGCTCTCGTCGGAAAAAAGCTTCTGTTTTCCGTTGACGATTTTAAAAGATATCTTAATCTCTCCGAGCTTACGTCAATTACGTTCACCGAGCTGCCGTCCGTGAGCGAGGGCTGCCTTTGTATCGGCGACGTGCTTGTGGGCAAGGGACAGACCGTATCGGCGGAAAATCTCGGCCTGCTCAATTATCGCGCCGCAGACGACGGTGTCAGAGAGGCTTCCTTTACGTTCAAAGCCAACGGTAAGGAATATGAAATAAGATGCAATATGTATTTTTTGGATACTGAAAACTCCGCTCCCACACTTGAAATGGAGGACGGGAAATATCTCAGCGCAAGCACTCATCAGACCGTAACGACTTACGGAAAGGTAAGCGCATACGATCCCGACGGTGATGATATCCGTTATGAGATCGTGACCTACGCGAAAAGCGGTACGCTCTCACTCGATGCTAAAACGGGCAACTATTCCTATACCCCTTCGGGCGCGTTTTTCGGCGAGGATAGCTTCGAATACGTAGCGGTCGATAAATACGGCAATTATTCCGGCTCGCGCAAGGTAACTCTTACGGTGGAAAAATTAAAAGCGGAAACGGTATATTGCGATATGGACGGACACAGATCCCACCACGCCGCGCTCACTATGATGGAAAAGGGGATAATGAGCGGCACGGCAATTGGCGAGAATACCTATTTTATGCCCGATAAGAGCGTAAGCAGAGTGGATTTTTTGGTAATGCTGATGCACGCGATAGGTGAGAATGAGGTCGAAGCCGCACTCGATACGGGCTTTGACGACGACGGCGAGATCCCCGCCTCAATGAAGGGCTACGTCAAGAAGGCAAGGGAGATGGGACTCGTTCTCGGGTCGGTGAACGAGAGGGGAGAGCATCTTTTCGAGCCCGACCGCGCCATAACGCGAGCCGAGGCAGCGCTTATCGTAAGCAAATTAGTTGACGGCGCAGTACCCACCGTTAAGCCGACCTTCGCGGATAAGAGTGAAATACCCGCCTGGGCTCACGATGCCATCTATATCTTAAACGATCTCGGCATCCTGACGGGCGAAAACGGCAATATCTCGCCCACATCAAGCCTCACCCGCGCCCAGACCGCGCAAATGCTCTACGAATTGCAAAATTATAATAACTGAAAAAAGCGGAGCTTGGCTCCGCTTTGCTGTTGACAAAAATTCTATTTTATGGTAACATAAAAGAAAAGGGCAAACTTTTGCCCGAAGCAAGACAATTATCGCGCAGAGGGCACCAAAAAAGCGGTGTACCCCTGCGCGTTTTTGGTTTTTAACCGAAAATTTGTAAGCAATTTGCGAATTTCAGGAAAAATTTTCAAAAATCGGTACACTTTTTTGAAAAAACGTACACTATTTATAATATAAACAAAAATTTTTTTCCAAGATTTGAAGAATTTTGCAAAGAAAATAGGTATTATTATATAGAGCACAAAATTTGTGCGACTTGTGCAAGGAGGATAATATGAAAAAGATCTATCTTATTTTTGACGAATTTACTTTCAGTGAACATAGCCGCAAGTGCGGTGAGTCAGAGAGTTAGATTAAATTTTGAAAGGAGAAAAACTATGAAAAAATTAGCGAGAGTTTTATTAGTATTTGCGATAATTTCATCGTGCTTTGCGTTTGTTGGATGCGATTGGATCAATTTTTTTGGAACTACAACGACGACTACAACGGGAAACCCCGACCCTTCTGCCTTGAAATTTGCGCACAGCGACAACTTTACGGATGAAGATATCGAATTTGTCAGGAGTTTGCACGGATATCAGGATATGGAGGAATATCCAAAAATTTATACGTTTTCAGAAATTGTTAATTGCGTGAACACCGGCAAGGGAACGCTTTATTACGTTGACGTGGATGCGGAAGCTCCCTATTATATATGCGGTTATATTGATATGAGCATTGAGGAAAACCGTATGGAGCTGATAAGACCCATTGATATAACCAAGTACACTTGGTATAAGTATTATGACAAGGAATCCATCCCCGAAGAAATTGAAAATTTGAGCATAGCCTGGGGTGTTACAGCTTACGACGCCGTTATAGAGAGCGACATAGGCCGCGGAGAAGATTGTAACCATAAATTTCGATTCCGCAGCATAGAAAGAGGTCTTCCGGAGGATTTCAGAATAATATACGATTATATGGTAATCTACTATTGGGAAGAAGTAGAAAATATTGAGTACATAAGAGACCATTGGGTAAACGATATATTTTTCCGCGGACATACCGATGAAAGTGGTAAATCTTATTTTATGCTGAAGGTTGGAAATTCCGTTGATAAAGACGGCAACATGTCGGAATACCTTGAGCAAAACCGAGCCTATCTTGAAAATTATTATGACGTCCTCTGCCCGTATTTTGAAAGAGTAGAGGAGCTTGACCGAGAGACCGTTGATTCTGACGGCGAAGCCTTTACACTAATTGAGTATGGAATACCCGTTGATATTTTAACGAGAGAGTTGTTTGGAGAGTGAGGTGCGATTTTATGAAAAATATTTTTATTAAGATTTGCATAACTGCTCTAATTATTTCTACTTGTATTTTGCCAAGTATTATTATATTCGCTCACGACTCTATGCTAAATATTTCTTATGATCCGTGCAATCCGAAAACGACATCTAATAATAATTATTATTTTGAAGTCATTAAGGAGGACAACGAAGAAGAACTGTGGTATTCACTCGAAGATGAATTTTGCGAACATATCGGTGAGGATATTGAAACAATTAAATATTATTTTTTTGACTCAAATCCATCTACAGGATACACTTGGGATACGGATTTTTCCACAACTATAGCAACGGAAATTAAAGAAGCATATGCAACTAGCATGAAGCAATGGAACAATGTGCACTATTATACATATGACGAGAATGGTACTAGAGTATCCAATAAGGTCATCCATATTGAAGAAGGCACAGCAGAAGATTGTAATATAAGGATATATCCTGCTGAAATAGATGCTTATGCATCAGTAGGCCCATCCCTTAATATTAATGATGCTGATTACAGCGAAGAAATTGAATATGTTAACGGCACACATCATTATCATCACGAAAAATGGGTAATGTATGTAGATGTTTCAAGTTTTTACGGACAAGAAGATTCTGAGATAGTACTTGCTAGAACCGGAGCCCATGAGGTAGGACATATTTTAGGTCTGTTGGATATAGATTTACAATGTGATTTTGAGGTAAACGATAGACACCATCAAGAATGCCTGATGGGATATGGAACTAATGCCGCAACTCACCCGACCTACAAAGACATAGCGGGCGTATCAATTACGCGCGGATTTCATACGGACGAGGATCACTCTTGGATGCTGAGAACCAATACCGACGGCACGCAGGACGTTATCTGCTCGCAGTGCAACGGCGTGAGATATGACGTGACGCTCACTGACGGACAATACGAGGGCAAGGACGTAAACATCTATCAGTCCTGCATCCATCACGGTGGGACTAATCAGGAGATGCTTTTAGTAGCAAGCGATGGAGAAAGATATTTCTATAAGTGCCAATATTGCAGATATATAGCTACGTATGAAAAAGATAATGCCACTCAGTTGAGTTCAACCGGCACGAACGTAAATATTACGATGACCGTTCCTGCCAATTCGGAAATATATTATAAAGTTATAGTGTATGACACTTACGCATATAATTTGAAGTCAAGCAATTCACTTATTGATATAAGCGTGTGTGATTCAGGATTATCAGTTATAAATTCAAATTTGACTAATGCTTCAACATCGGACGGAACAGAGGTTACTCTTGAGGATGATAATACATACTATCTGAAAATAGAAAACAATTCAAATATTTCACAGACTGTAACGATAGATATCGTTGGACCTCATGTTCATTCCTTCGACTATTGGGTATATCAGGATCTCACGAGGCACAGAAGCTTGTGCGAATGCGGAGCGAGAGGAGATTCTGTTGCATTCCACTGGTTCAGGACATCGGAGGATAATCCGGAGCTGATGATATGCTCGGGATGCGGATTTACGAAG
>JAFXKD010000038.1 GCA_017531925.1 Clostridia bacterium
CCCTCGGTGATAAGACCGCAGGAGATACCTGCAACGGGAGCCTTGATCGGAACGCCTGCATCCATAAGAGCAAGAGTAGAGCCGCAAACGGAGCCCTGAGACGTGGAACCGTTAGAGGAAACTACGTCGGAAACAAGGCGGATAGCGTAGGGGAACTCTTCAACGGAGGGAAGAACGGGAACGAGAGATCTTTCCGCAAGCGCACCGTGACCGATCTCGCGGCGTCCGGGAGAACGAGCGGGCTTAGCCTCACCTGTGGAGAAGCCGGGCATATTGTAGTGGTGCATATATCTCTTTTCCTTGTCATTGTCAAGACCGTCAAGGAGCTGAGCCTCACTGAGTGTGCCGAGTGTAGCAACTGTAAGCACCTGAGTCTGACCACGTGTGAAAAGTCCTGAGCCGTGCGCTCTGGGAAGGAGACCTACCTCAGAGCCAAGGGGTCTGATCTCGTCCATACGTCTGCCGTCAACACGCTTCTTGTCAACGAGCAACCAGCGGCGAACGATCTTCTTCTGGATCTTATATACAAGCTCCTCCATAAGGGTGGGAAGCTCGGGATATTCTTCTGTAAATTTCTCAAGGATAGCTTCCTTAATGGGGAACATCTTTGCATCGCGAACAGTCTTGTCGTCGGTGTCGAGTGCGACCATAACGTCCTTTTCGCAGAAATCAAAGATCTTATCGAACATCTCGTGATCAAGCTCGCAGGAGGGGTATTCGAATTTCTCCTTGCCGATCTCATCAACGATGGCGTTGATAAATTCAAGTATGCCCTGATTTTCCTTGTGAGCTACCATAATAGCGTCGAACATAACATCATCGGGAACCTCGTTAGCGCCAGCCTCGATCATAACTACCTTCTTCATAGAAGAAGCAACTGTAAGCTCAAGGTCGGAAACAGCTCTCTGAGCCTCAGTGGGGTTGACCACGGGCTTGCCGTCAACAAGACCCATAAATACGCCTGAGATGGGGCCGTTCCACGGGATATCGGAAATGGAAAGGGCGATGGATGCACCGATCATAGCGGTGATCTCGGGTGAGCAGTCGGGATCGTAGGACATTACCGTAAGAGAGAGGGAAACGTCGTTACGAAGATCCTTGGGGAAAAGGGGACGGATGGGACGGTCGATAACACGGCTTGTGAGGATTGCCTTCTCGGGGGGTCTGCCCTCACGGCGAAGGTATCCGCCGGGGATCTTACCTGCCGCATACATTCTCTCGTCGAAATCAACGGAGAGGGGAAGGAAGTCGATACCGTCACGGGGCTTTTCTGAAGCGGTAGCGCAGCAGAGAACTGCGGTATCGCCGTATCTTACAAGGCAGGAGCCGTTAGCAAGTCCCGCAAGCTTACCCGTTTCAACAACGAGAGGTCTGCCCGCAAGTGTGTAATGGAACGTCTTAAAGTTTTTGAACACCATGGGTGAGCTGATAGAATTACTCATTTTTTTAAATTCCTCCATAAAAATTTTAAATATTTTGATTCTTACGGGGTTTAGCACTTAAATACGAACTGAAAGGACTTTCAGTGCATAGTTAACTGCTAATACCCACCGTAAGATTTTGCGACTTACTAAATATTGTAAAAACAAACAAAGGGAGTGAGGAGTCGGCAAAAACCCACTCTCCCACTCCGTTTTTTGTTCTTACTTTCTGATGCCGAGCTTCTTGATGATTGCTCTGTATCTTTCGATATCAACTTTCTGGAGATAGCCAAGAAGGTTTCTTCTGTGACCTACCATTTTAAGAAGACCGCGACGGCTGTGATGGTCGTTGTGGTTGTTCTTAAGATGCTCGTTGAGGCTGTTGATTCTGTGTGTGAGGATAGCGATCTGCACCTCGGGTGAGCCTGTGTCGCCCTCGTGTGTAGCGTACTCAGCGATTATAGCCTGCTTTTCGTCCTTCAACATTGTTTTTTCACCTTTCTTTAAATTATTTAACGGCAAAGCACAGTCAACGGCGGGTGAAATACGGCTTTATTTACCGTCTTGTTTTCCCGAAAACCGAGCTTTACGTCATACGAAAACTATTTTAGCACAAAAATGCTGTTTTGTAAATAGTTTTTTTGAATTTTTCTAAAATATTTTTGTTTATCTTCTATAATTATATATTTTTGCATTTGTTTCTTTTGAACAAAACTGAAAAAGGGCTGATTTTTCAGCCCTTTTGGAATTATTATGCCTTGTTTGCAGAGCCGAAAAGCTCGATCTTTTCGCGAACGGTCGCCTTGATAGCCTCGGTACCGGGAGCGAGAAGCTTTCTGGGGTCAAAGCCCTTGCCGGAAAGGTCCTTGCCTGCTTCGATGTACTCTCTTGTAGCTGCCGCGAAAGCGAGCTGGCACTCGGTGTTAACGTTTATCTTGGAAACGCCGAGGTCGATCGCCTTTTTGATCATCTCTGCGGGGATACCCGTGCCGCCGTGGAGAACGAGGGGCATAGCGCCGGTCTTCTGCTGGATAGCGTCAAGAGTTTCGAAGGAAAGGCCTGCCCAGTTAGCGGGGTACTTACCGTGGATGTTACCGATACCGGCGGCAAGCATAGTAACGCCGAGATCTGCGATCATCTTGCACTCGTCGGGATCTGCACATTCGCCCGCGCCGATAACTCCGTCCTCTTCGCCGCCGATGGAACCAACCTCAGCCTCAAGGGAGATGCCCTTTTCGCCCGTGATCCTTACAAGCTCCTTAGTCTTTTCGATGTTCTCCTCGATGGGATAGTGAGAGCCGTCAAACATAACGGACGAAAATCCTGCCTCGATGCACTTGAGCGCGCCCTCGTAAGAGCCGTGGTCAAGGTGGAGCGCAACGGGAACGGTGATGCCGAGTCCCTCGATCATACCCTCTACCATACCGACGATCGTTTTATAGCCGCACATATATTTGCCCGCGCCCTCGGAAACACCGAGAATAACGGGGGAGTTCATCTCCTGCGCGGTTAGAAGAATGGCTTTTGTCCATTCAAGGTTATTGATGTTGAACTGACCAACTGCATAGTGGCCTTCTTTTGCCTTAATTAGCATTTCTTTTGCTGAAACAAGCATTGTAACTGATCCTCCGTGGATAAAAATTTAACAAAGATATTATATAACATTTTTTTGTAAAAATCAAGTCTTTAATTAATATTTTACGAGAATTAAGCGACATTTGACCAAAAATTAACAAATAAGAATTATTAACACTGCAAAAATATCTTGACAAAAGAGCAAAAAACGTGTAAAATAAAGAATGGTAAACTGAAATAGTTTGGCAATATTACGTACTATTTATAGATTACAAGGAAAACTAAATACTAAAAAAAGGAGGTGCAATATGGACACTATTTGGTATGTTCTTGTGGCAGTTATATCTATCGCAGTCGGTGTTTTCGGCGGTATGATACTCCGAAAAAAGATTGCCGAGGGCAAGATAGGCTCTGCCGAGGAAGAAGCCAAAAGGATCGTACTTGACGGTGAAAAGCAAGCCGAGACCAAGAAGAAGGAAGCTCTTATCGAAGCCAAGGAGGAGATCCTTAGACAGAGGAATGAATCCGAGCGTGAGATAAAGGAGCGCCGCTCCGAGCTTAATGCTGAAAAGCGCAGACTCGATCAGAAGGAAAGTAACCTTGATAAGAAGACCGACGCGCTTGAAAAGAAAAACGAGCAGCTTGACAGAAAGCTCAAGGAAGTTGACGGTATCCGCACTCAGGCAGAGGAGGCTCTTGCAAAGCAGCTCACGGTACTTGAGGAGATATCGGGTCTTTCAATAAATGAGGCCAAGGAGCAGCTTATCGAAAAGGTCGAAAGCCAGGTCAAGCACGAGCTTGCTCAGCGACTTGACGAGCTTGAGGCACAGTTCAAGGAGGAATCCGAAACAAAGGCAAGAAACATTCTCTCCCTTGCGATCCAGCGTTGCGCGGCAGACCACGTTGCAGAGGCAACTATTTCGTCCGTCGCTTTACCCAACGAGGAGATGAAGGGTAGGATTATCGGTCGAGAGGGTAGAAATATCCAGAAGATCGAAACGCTTACAGGCGTCGAGCTTATCATCGACGATACGCCCGAGGCTATCACCATTTCGGGATTTGATCCCGTTCGGCGCGAGGTAGCAAGACTCGCACTTGAAAAGCTGATCTCTGACGGCAGAATCCATCCCGCAAGAATTGAGGAGATGGTGGAAAAGGCGCAGAGAGAGGTTGACACATCGGTTAAGCAGGCAGGCGACAGAGCAACGTTTGAGGTTGGAATCCACGGAATCCACCCCGAGCTTGTAAAGCTTCTCGGACGCTTGCGTTACCGTACCAGCTACGGACAGAACGTGCTTAAGCATTCTATTGAGGTTGCATTCCTTGCGGGAATGATGGCGGAGGAGCTTGGTGTTGACGCAAATGCGGCAAAGCGCGCAGGACTTCTTCACGACATCGGTAAAGCGTTCCCACACGACGTTGAGGGCTCTCACGTTGAGATCGGTGTGAATGCGCTTAAGAAATACAAGGAAAGCAAGGAGGTCATCCACGCGGTAGAGGCTCACCACAATGACGTAGAGCCCAGAACCATCGTGGCGATACTCGTACAGGCAGCGGATGCAATTTCCGCAGCAAGACCCGGCGCGCGCCGTGAGGATATGGAAAACTATATCAAGAGACTTCAGAAGCTTGAGGAAATCGCAGCAGGCTTTGACGGAGTTGATAAGGCGTTTGCTATACAGGCAGGACGTGAGGTCCGCGTTATGGTCAAGCCCGAGCAGGTCAATGACGAGGGTATGAAGCTCATAGCTCGTGAAATGGCTGCTAAGATTCAGGCTGAAATGAAATATCCCGGTCAGATAAAGGTTCATCTTATCAGGGAAAGCAGAGTTGCCGATTACGCAAAATAAGGCAACGTAATTCTCAACAACTGTTCTTGTTGTTTTTATATATATTTTATCATAAAACCAACCTGAGAGTTATTCGGATATTTATCCGATTGAGTATAAAAGAGGCGCTACACCACACGGTAGCGCCTCGATTTTTTATTAAGTGATTATTTTCTTGCCTTTATAATGATAGTAAAGGTCGTTCCGTCCTCCTCATTCGATTCAACGGATATCTTGTGACCGAGAAGGTCGCATTTTTTCTTTGCAAGTGAAAGACCGAGCCCGTGTCCGCCAACCTTACGCTCCTTGTTGCTCCTGTAAAAGCGCTCAAAGACGTGAGGAAGCTCGTCGGGCTTTATGTATTCACCCTTGTTATTGATCGAAAAATAGATCTTCTTTGAGGATTTATAGAGCGTGACCGAAATTTTTCCGCTTTCGCTGCTGTATTTTATCGCGTTGTCGAAAAGTATCTCAAGAACCTTTGAAAGCGTTGGCGCGTGAGTGCGTGCAAAGATATCGGGCTGGATCCCGCTATCGATGGTTATACTTTTTTCAAATGCCACCACCTCGAATTGCAGAATGGAATTTTCCACAAGCTCTGAAATGTTTGCATCGCCAAGCCTTATATCCTCTCTTGCGGCTTCGCCCTTGGCAAGCTCAAGCATCTTGTTTATCAGATCGCTCATTCTGCCAGCCTCCTCGGAGGTGCTTTCTATCCATTTCATCTGGGATTCAACGGTCTCATCCTTATGAGCAGATAAAATATTGTTATTGGCGAGAATTACGGTGAGAGGGGTTTTAAGGTCATGAGAGGCATCTGCAAGGAATTGCTTTTGCTGATTCCACGCTTCCTCTACCGGAGCGATCGCTATATCCGCAAGTCTTTTGCTTATGTATAAGAAAACGAGGAGACCCACAAAGGTGGCAAGAAAGGCGTGCGAGGTGTTCTCCCTCATCCTTTCTACAAGATGCTCGCGGGAGAGAAAGCTGATAAGCATTCCGCGAGGCGTATTCGTTTTCAGAAAGCTGAGATTGAGAGAACGGATATTTCCTCGTTCATATTCGGTCTCCAAGATAAGTGGAATAGCTTTTTTAAGCATATCGTCGGGCATCTCGTTTTCGGTTTCCGCTATTATTTCACCTTCATTATTTATAAGGATGGTGAATGAATGCAAATAGACCTTGTTGTCGCTCTCCTGTGGCTTGGAGGAGGGAAGCTGGGGACGGTTTTCGTAAAAAAGGAGATTTTCCTCAAGCACCGCCGTGATCTTTCCTTCTTCAATGAAGTAGGTCATAACGCAGAGGGATGCGAATATTCCTATCATTACTAAGCCTATGAGCAGCATATTGTGAACGATCAATTTTATTTTAAGCTTTTTTATCATAATATTAACCCTTGGCAGTCAATTTGTAGCCTAATTTTTTGGCTGATACTATCTCGACGCCCGATTCAACGAACGCGAGCTTTTTGCGAAGAAATGAGACGTATGCCTCAACGTTGTTGTCACCTGCATCCGAGTCATAGCCCCATATTCTCGTTATAAGGTCCTGCTTTGATATAATGACCTCCGGCTTGGACATAAACAGCTTAAGCATTTCACATTCCTTGAAATTCAGGTGTATGGTCTTAAAGCCCTTTGCGCAGGAAAGTGTGGATTTATCTATGTGTAGCGTTATATCCTCGTATCGCATCTCATCAAGTATCACCTCTCCGCGGCGTCTTGTAAGCACGCGAAGTCGTGCCAAGAGCTCGTCGGGGGAGAAGGGCTTTGTCATATAATCGTCAGCACCCGCGTCCAGTCCCTTTACCTTATCGTATATGGCGTCCTTTGCAGTGAGCATAAGCACGGGGGTGGTTATCTTCTTTTTTCTAAGCTCAAGGCATACGTCGAAGCCGTTCATTGAGGGGAGCATCACGTCAAGGATAATGCAATCGTATATTCCGCTTTCGCCGTAGGCGAGTCCGTCCGCGCCGTCATAAACCGCATCGACCATATATTTCTGCTCGCGTAGAATTTGCGCGAGCGCATCGGCAAGGCGCTTTTCATCTTCGACTATAAGTATATTCATATTCAGCTCCTTTCACGTGATCTATCTATCATTATATTACATTTTTTCACGTTATACAAGATATTTTAACTCAAAATACTTAAAAAATGCTTAAATTCTATAAAAGATTATTTTTTGCTCCGTTAAGAAATGGAATAAATATGCAAATGATGAATATTTTTTCAAGATTTTTTAAGAATTTTGGTTTACAATTAATATAAAAAGTGGTAAACTATGAACGATCTAAACAATTAGAAAAAAAGGGGGGGATGGTATGGCTGACGTAATGATATTCAAGCGATACGAGAAGAAGTATATGCTCTCCGAGGAGGAATGCTGCGCGTTTATGCACCTTGTGCGCGACCGTCTCGTCCCCGATAAGCACGGAAGAAGCACTCTATGCTCCCTGTATCTCGACACCCCGGATTTTTTGCTTATCAGAAATTCTATCGATGCGCAATCCTATAAGGAAAAGCTGAGAATGAGGAGCTACGGCGCACCGAAGGACGAAAAAAAGCTATTTTTTGAGATCAAAAAGAAATACAAGGGTGTAGTATATAAGAGAAGAGTATGCTTGACCGAAAAGGAAGCCCTTGACTATATAGAAAGTGGTATTCCGCCGATAGATTCGCAAATTATGCGCGAGATAGATTATCTTATGCGCTTCTACGGTATGCCAAAGCCCTGCGTGTGTATCCTATGCGAGAGGGATGCTTACTTTTCCGCGGATAGTCCCGACGTAAGAATTACCTTTGACAGAAATCTGAGATATAGAAGGGGATTTCCAAATGATAACGATATATCGCAGGGAACACCGATAATAGAAAAAGGTAAAATAATAATGGAGATAAAGACCCCCGGAGCGATGCCCCTGTGGCTTGCGCGCGCGCTGTCGGAGTTGAAGATCTATCCAGTCAAATTTTCAAAATACGCGCACGCATATTATGATATAAAGGAGAAAAAATGAATTATGGATTTGTTTGCTAATATTTTTGTAAGCGGAATGAATGTTGGAACGTATATTCTGAGCGCTCTCGTTGCCATTGCGTGCGGTGCGTTGGTCGCGGTGGCGTCCTCACTTAAGGCGAGAATTTCAAAAAGCTTTTTTATGACTCTCATCATTTTGCCCCTTGCGGTGCAGACGGTAATTGTTATGGTGAACGGCAACGTCGGAGCGGGAATTGCCGTTGCGGGTGCATTCTCTCTTATCCGCTTCCGCTCCGTTCCCGCAAAGGCTAAGGATATAGTTTCCATCTTCGTTGCTATGACCGCGGGACTTGCCTGCGCGTCGGGCTATATTGGTATAGCCGTAATTTTTACTCTCATTGCCTGCGCGTGCATTCTTCTTATATCTAACATCAGAATGAGCGCGGACAAGGAGATGGAGCTGAGGATGACCGTCCCCTAAAATCTGAATTTCGTGGGCGCGTTTGACGACCTTTTTGAAAAATATACGAAAAAAAGCTCCCTTATCTCCGTCAAGAGCGCGAATATGGGAAGTCTTTATAAGCTTACATACAGAATTGAAATGAAGGACGATAGCGAGGTGCGATGCTTTATCGACGATCTTCGCGTAAGAAACGGCAATCTTGAGATCAATATATTCAAAATTGAGGGAAGTGCAGAAGAATTATGATTAAAAGTAAGAAGCTTTTGATAGCCTTGACCGTTTTGATAGCATTGATATTATCGGTTACGCTGGTATATTCCTGCAATAAGCAAGACGGCGAAACGCCGAGCAGCAACCTTGGTGAGACGCTTGATAATATCGATACGTCCATAGACGATAATGATAAAAGCTCGGAATATAATGAAAGCGGAGCAACGGCGGTTGTGTTTTCAGATTCGTCCGTAGCAATAACGGGCTCGGGAGCAGTAGCCTCTGGCTGTGACGTTACTCTTTCGGGCGCGGGAACATTCATCCTCAGCGGCAAATGCGAGGAAGGCTCCGTTACCGTTGATGCGGGAAAGGGAAATAAAGCGACTGTGGTCCTTGACGGACTTGAGCTTGCAAACGCGGACGGAGTAGCTATCTACATCAAAAGCGGAAAGAAGATTACGCTTACTCTTGCAGAGGGTAAGGAAAACGTGCTTTCCGACGGTGAGAGCTATTCAATTGTTGAGGACGGTAGCACGCTTGACGGTACGATCTTTTCAAAAAGTGATCTTGTTATAAACGGAAATGGCTTGCTGACGGTGAACGGAAATAACGCCCACGGTATAGTTTCCAAGGACGGACTTACAATCACGGGCGGAAGCATCAGCGTCAGCTCAAAATCCACGGGAATATGCGGCAAGGATTTTCTGAAGATCGTGGATGCGCAGATAAGTGTGAGTGCGGGAAGCGACGCGCTCCGCTCCGACAACGAAACGGATGCGGATATGGGATATATCTACGTTCAGAGCGGTACTTTTACGCTTGACGCATACAACGATGCTATGCAGGCTTATTCGTTCGTTATAATTGAGGATGGAGATTTTGATATTTCTACCTCTGCCACCTCGTCAAGCGAGAGCGCAAAGGGAATAAAGGGAGGCTCGGGAGTGAAGATCTCCGGCGGTACATTCACATTTGATATGGAGGACGACGGACTTCATACAAACGGCGATATACTAGTTACGGGTGGAGATTTTACTATAAATACGGGCGACGACGGCGTGCACGCGGACGGCACACTTGAAATCACGGGCGGAAATATCGTTATTAGCAGATCCTATGAGGGTATCGAGGGAACTCATATCGTCGTTTCCGGCGGATATATAGATATTACCTCCTCCGATGACGGAATGAACGCATCGGGCGGAAACAATTCTAATTCGACTGCTGTCGGCGGCAGACCCGGAATGGATATGTTTGAAGCTACGGACGGCTCCATCACGGTAAGCGGTGGATATATAATAATTCATAACGAAGGCGACGGAGTTGACTCCAACGGCTCACTTACGGTTTCGGGAGGCGTAATACTCGTTGACGGACCGCAGTCGGGCGGAAACGGCTCGTTTGACTATGCAAGTACGGCAGAAATAACGGGCGGAGTTGTGATCACTCTCGGTACGAGCGAGATGGCACAGAATTTTTCCGAGGCAACTCAGGGCACTATGCTCGTAGGCTTTAATGGATATGCCCCTATTGGAACAACTCTTAGCGTTTGCGATGAAAACGGAAACGTGATAGTTGCCTTCACCTCAACCAAATATTTCAGCTGCGCGCTGTTTTCCGCACCCGAGATCAAAAAGGGAAGCACGTATTCCATCTATATGGATGCAGATATTGAGGGACTTGACATGAACGGCTACGCCCATAATACTACGCAAACGGGCGGAACCCTTCTTGGCTCTATTGAAATGACCGACTATATTTACGGCCAGGGGTCAGGAATGGGCGGAGGCGGTAAGCCCGGTGGAGGCGGAAGACCACGATAAATTCAAAATTGATAGCCCTCTCGGGCTATCAATTTGTTTTTTACGATATTATTCATCCGACGGAATTATCTCTCCGGAAACGGTGAGGGAAGCTCTTCTGTTTTTCGCAACGGATATTACCGCCATCTCGTCGCCGAGCTTGAATGCCTCCTGGCTTTCTCCGAAAAGCCTTGCGGAATATAGGGGATAAGTATTTTCATCAATCTTGATCTTAGCTCTTGAAAACAGAGTTCTCGGAGTGTATTCGACCGTGTGAGTTCCAGTATCAGAGGTGACGGTCCATTTTTGCTTTTTTGCCATTTTATCGCTCCTTTTTTAGTTTTTATCCGTAAATATTCTATCATAAAAGTAAAATAAAGTCAATAATTAAAAAATTTACAAATTACTACTTTACTTTATCAGCGTTTGGGTGTAAAATTATAATAGATAATTGTGCGCGGAGGTGGATTTATGTTTGGATACGTAGTCGTTGATAAGTCATCCTTGCGCATTCGTGAATACGATTATTACAGGGCGTCATATTGCGGACTCTGTCACGCGATGGGAAAATGCACGGGCTGTCTCTCAAGGCTGACTCTCAGCTACGATATGACATTTTTCGCGCTCCTTCGCGGAATGCTTCTTGGAGAGAGCGTTGAATTTGAAAAGAAGAGATGCATCCGCCACCCCCTGAAGCCCGTTAACACGGTCAAAATGAGCCCCCAGCTTGAATATTCCGCGTTCGTCGGAGGAATACTGACGTCGGGGAAGATAGAGGACAATATAAATGACGAGAAGGGTGCAAAGCGGCTTGCGGCAAGGCTTTTGCGCGCGTTTTTCTCCGGAATGGATAGGAAATCGTCCGCAGCTTTGCCCGAGATATCCGCTATCGTAAGAGGTAAGCTTGACGAGCTTGCGGAGCTTGAAAGGGCAAAAACACCCTCGATAGATGCTCCTGCGGACATTTTCGGAGAGATGATGGCGCAGCTTCTCGCATTCGGACTTGAAAACGAGAAGGAGCTTATTGCCCGAAGCATAGGAAAGCGGCTTGGCAGATGGATATATATGGTCGATGCGCTCGATGATTATGCTTCCGATGCAAAAAGCGGTAGCTACAATCCGTTTGTCCTGCTTTATGGCGGGGAGGATTTTACGCCCGATAACCTTGAATCCATCTCGGGAATGCTTGAAGCGGAGATGGCACTCGTCTGCTCGGCTCTTGACCTTCTTGACGGTGATAGCGACAGTAATAGGAGCGAGATAATAAAGAATATACTGTGCATTGGAATGCCTTCGGGCGTTAAAAGGATTTGCGAGAAGCAGAATAAAGAAAATAAGTAATTAACATAGGAGAGACTTAAATGAAGGATCCGTATCAGGTGCTTGGAGTTGCGCAGGACGCAACCGACGAGGAAATAAAGGACGCGTATCGCGCGCTCGTTAAAAAATACCATCCCGATAAGTTTGCGGACAGCGACCTTGCCGAGCTTGCAAACGAGAAGATGAAGGAGGTAAACGCCGCGTACGACGAGATACAGAAGATGAGGAACGGCGGTTCGCAAAAGAGACAGTCAAACGGCGGCGGCTTTAATCCGAGCAATTCCTCAAGCAGCGAGTTTTATACGAGAATACGCCAGTTCATCAATATGGGTAGTATCTTTGAGGCTGAGCAGATGCTCATTACAACTCCTCAGGAGAAAAGAGGCGCGGAGTGGAACTATCTATACGCCTGCGTTATGGTGAAAAAGGGATATTATGCGGACGCGCAGAGATATTTTGATATCGCATGCAGTATGGAGCCGGATAATTACGAATACCAGAACGCGAGAAACGCCTTCCGTATGAGAAGTCAGCAGAACGGTACGTACAGAACGTACCAAAGCTCAAACGGCTGCTGCGACCTTGACTGCTGTAGCTCGCTTATCTGCGCGGATTGTTGCTGTGAATGTATGGGCGGCGACCTTATCGGCTGCTGCTGAGAGGGAAGGATATGGCAAGAAAAAAGACCTCATTTGATAAGAAAATAGTTGTTGCAGGCGTTTTAGCCGCGCTTTCGGTGATAATACTCTATCTCGGATGCGCTATTGAGGTGCTTGATCTTACAATGAGCGCGATAGTGTCGCTGCTCGTGGTGGTGATAGTTATCGAGATGGGCTATAAATACGCGTGGATGACCTATATCGCAACGTCCATCCTATCAATAATTTTACTTCCGCAAAAGAGCCCCGCGATCTTTTACGCGTGCTTTATGGGCTTTTATCCGATAATCAAATCGTATTACGAGCGAATCGGCTCATCTCTCTTAAGATGGGTGGTAAAGCTTATCACGGGAAATGCCGCGATTGGACTTATGTTCCTTTTTATGAGCCTTTTCGTGCCCGAAGAATTTGAGGGCGGCTGGATACTCGCCGTAACGTACGTTCTCGCTATCGTGGCATTCATTACCTACGATATCGCCCTTTCCAAGCTCATAACCCTCTATTTCGTGAGAATAAGGGATAGAATTAAGATCTATAAATTTTTGAAATAATAAAAAGCCATTGGATATTCCAATGGCTTTTTATTATTTTCAGTTGATTAAGCAAGCTCTGCAAAATACTTGATTGTACGAACCATCTGGCTTGTGTAGCTGTTCTCGTTGTCGTACCAAGAAACAACCTGTACCTGATATGTGTCGTCGTCGATCTTAGCAACCATTGTCTGTGTTGCATCGAAGAGAGAACCGTATCTCATACCGATAACGTCGGAGGAAACGATCTCGTCTGTGTTGTAGCCGAAGGACTCGGTAGCAGCAGCCTTCATAGCAGCATTGATGCCGTCCTTTGTGATGTTCTGACCCTTAACAACTGCAACGAGGATCGTTGTGGAACCTGTGCAGGTGGGAACTCTCTGAGCGGAACCGATGAGCTTACCGTTAAGCTCGGGGATTACAAGGCCGATAGCCTTAGCAGCGCCTGTGGAGTTGGGAACGATGTTCTGAGCAGCAGCTCTTGCACGGCGAAGGTCACCCTTTCTGTGAGGACCGTCGAGAACCATCTGGTCGCCTGTGTAAGCGTGAACTGTTGTCATGATACCGCTCTGGATGGGAGCGTAATCGTTAAGAGCCTTAGCCATGGGAGCTAAGCAGTTTGTTGTGCAGGAAGCAGCGGAGATGATTGTATCCTCAGCTGTAAGTGTTTCGTTGTTTACACCGAAAACGATTGTCTTAAGGTCATTGCCTGCGGGAGCAGAGATAACTACCTTCTTAGCGCCTGCGTTGATATGAGCCTGAGATTTTTCCTTGGATGTGTAGAAGCCTGTGCATTCAAGAACAACGTCAACACCGAGCTCACCCCAAGGGCAGTCAGCTGCGTTCTTTTCAGCATAGATCTTAAGTGTCTTACTGTCAACTGTGATAGTGCCTGCCTCGTCGTCAGCCTCAACAGTGTGACCCATAGCAACGTAGTTACCCTGAGCTGTGTCGTACTTAAGAAGGTGAGCGAGCATCTTGGGGCTTGTAAGGTCGTTGATAGCTACGATCTCGTAACCCTCTGCGCCGAACATCTGGCGGAAAGCAAGACGGCCGATACGGCCAAATCCGTTAATAGCAACTTTTACTGACATTTTAATGTCCTCCGTTTTTAAAATTTAATAATTTTCTTTTGGTTTGGAACTTTTATAAGTCCCCATACACATCTATTTTATCGCATTTTTAAAAAATATACAAGAGCTTTGACAAAAATTTCTCAATTTTGGTAATTTGCTTCAATAAAACATCGTATTTTTCTTCAAATTGTACAAAATAGACAAATTATTAACAAAAATTAGTATAATTTGCGAAAAAGTCAAATTCATATTGAAAAAACTATGCTTATATTGTATAATAATTGTAGTAATTATTCTTCCTGGAGGGAATATGGAGCTAAAGATTACAAAAAAGGATGCTGTGCATCAGCTTAAAAATATGTTTCTCGTGATATTCGGCACAGCCGTCCTAGCCTTCGGAACTGCGGTGTTTATAGAGCCGTACAATCTGGTAACGGGCGGAGTTTCGGGACTTGCAATAGTTCTGGCTGATTTTGTTCCGCTTGAATTGGATTTCAATTTTTATTATACTGTGCTTACGTGGGTGCTTTTCTTTTTGGGACTTATGCTCCTTGGAAAGGATTTTGCAATAAAGACCTTGCTTTCAACTGTCTTTTGCCCCGTTTTCGTGTCACTGTTTTCGCATCTTGTTGAGCAGCAGACCTTGAACGGTATGTTCGTTATGCAAAATTCTCAGTATCAGGATATAGCCGTTCTTCTCGCAGCGGTGTGCGGCGGCGCATGTGTCGGAGCGGGATGTGCCATAACCTTTATCGCAGGTGGTTCAACGGGCGGTGTGGATGTCCTTGCGTTTTTGCTTATCAAGGTATTCAAAAGAACAAAGAGCTCGCATCTGATCTTTGCAATAGATGCTGCTATAGTGGTAATGGGATTCTTTGTTAACGATATAGTTATCTCTCTTCTCGGAATAATATCCGCGTTTATCTGCGCGGCGGTAATTGACAGAGTATTCCTTGGTAACGAGCAGGCTTACGTTGCTCAGATAGTGTCCGAAAAGAGCGCGGAGATAAGCCGAGGAGTTATCGAGCGACTTGACAGAACTGCGACCATCGTTGACGTTGTTGGCGCATACTCGGGTGAGGATAAGAAGATGATGATCGTGTCCTTCAGTATGCGCGAGTATTCCGACCTTATGGCAATAATCAACAAGGAGGATCCGCAGGCGTTTATGACGATCTCCCGTGCGCACGAAAATCACGGCGAGGGCTGGACGAGAGCGAAGAAATAAAACTAAAACAGAAAGACCGTTGCGCGCAACGGTCTTTTTTAATATCAATTTGAATATTTACCTATAAATTCAAACACCTTACCCCAATAAGCGTCGGGGTAGAGCAGGGGGCTCATAATGTGATCGGCATTCTTGAATATCATCATATCCTTTTCACAGCCCGCGGCATCGTAAAGCTCGTAAGCCATTGATACGGGAACCACCGAGTCCGCGCTTCCGTGAAGAAACAGGATGGGAGTGCGGGATCTTATCACTTGATTAAGAGCGGATGCCTCCTTTATATCAAATCCAACGCGCTTCATTATCGCACGGCGGAAGATGTTTACCGACGGAAATGCGGGGATGCGCATCATTTTGGGTATTTTGTAAGAATAAGCATCAAAAACGGACGTGTATCCGCAATCCTCTATAA
The DNA here is from genome assembly GCA_017531925.1 of Clostridia bacterium. Lineage (GTDB taxonomy): Bacteria > Bacillota > Clostridia > Oscillospirales > CAG-272 > RGIG4608. Next base: position 15,502 of record JAFXKD010000038.1, read on the forward strand.
TACATTTAATGTATGGAGGAAGGCTCTCGCCCGCACACATCATAACGGTGGCAGCGCCCATAGAAACTCCGTGAAGGACGATTTGCGCATCCGTGGCGATGCTGTCGATATAATTTGCCCAATCGATAATATCAAGTCTTTCAAGCCAGCCCATGGTACAGAAGTCATAATCGCTGCCCTTGTGAGCGCGCAGATGGGGAACGAGGACGTTATAGCCCGCATCATAGTATCTTCTTGCTATATATGAAACCGCCTTTACACCCGCGCGGTAACCGTGAACGACTATCGCGTATTTGGAGCTTTCGTTTTCCCGGCGGTAGAGGAGCGCGTTCATATATCTGCCCTCACGGTTTGGAACGGTAACGGTTATCTGAGGAGCGGTAACGGAAAAGAGCTGACCGAGAATGACCTCGGGACTTGATGCAACGTCATCCTGATTTTTCTTGCTCATAACGCTCGTTTTGGGATTTTGTATGCCGCTTTTACCGAGATGAGTGTTGACTAAGGAATCGAGCGCCTTGTTGAGCGCAAGCCCCGCCACAGCACCGCCGATTATTGCCGCAGCGCCGAGCTTTATCTTTGTTTTCGTTTTCATAGCTTCACCTTATTTCGTGCCCGTAGAGCCAAATCCGCCCTCACCGCGTACCGTTTCGGAAAGCTCGTCAGCCTCCTCAAAATCCGCAACAACGTAAGGAGTAATAACGAGCTGAGCGATGCGCTCTCCCTTTGCAACGGTCTGCGGGGCATCCGTGTGGTTGTGAAGCGCCACCATTACCTCGCCCCTGTAGTCGCAGTCGATAACGCCGACCTTGTTCGCAGGAGCAAGACCTCTCTTGGATGCGAGTCCGCTTCGCGCGTAGATAAGTCCCGCAAAGCCTACGGGAAGCTCAAGCGCGAGTCCGGTTTTTATAAGCACTGTCGCGTGCGGTGCTATCACCGTTTCGTCCATCGCGGAGTAAAGATCCGCACCCGCAGAGTATGGCGAGCCGTATGTGGGAATGACCGCATTTTCAGAAAGCTTCTTGATTTTTACATTGTATTTCATAGCTTTTACCTCATAAGGTTGATTTTCATATTATTATTTTACCATATGTGCTATAAAAATGCAAGAAAAACTTACTTTATCTTTGACAAATGATAAATAATGTGATATCATTAAATTAGAAAGATTTTGAATTCGCTGAGTTTAATATAGCGGGGAGTTAGTTTGCCTTTAGATCGCCTGCGCGGCGTGCGCCTACTTTTGAAAAAAGTAGGCAAAACAGTCGCTTGGTTTGTGATGAGTCTGCGTAAATTTTCGATAATTCACGGGTGAATTATCGGTTTTGAAGCATCAATCCCGCCCTTACGTGCAAGCACGACGGTCGGTATTGCTTCTTCAAAACTACGAAAATCAATCTCAATGAGCTTGATTTTCTAAAATTTACTTACTTTTAGAGTGGACGTGAAGGAAGTGCTAATATACCGTCTATGTTGAGTGTAGCAAATTATAGATTTTTAAAGCGCCTGTTAAAATGCTTTAAAAATCTTTTCGTATTGCTCCGCAACACAATTTGCGCGGATTTAGTCAGTTCAGCACAAACTGAATCTCTATTGCGCGAAGCCTTATAAAAAGGTTTTTGCCTACTTTTTCCTCAAAAAAGTAGGTTTTGGTACTTTTTTCTCGAAAAAAGTACAATCTATAAACCAACTAATCAACCAACTAACCAAGAGGCAAGAAATGGACAGATCGGAAGCATATCATAAGAGGATGACCGAGGAATCGGTTTCAAAAATAATAATATCGCTTGGCATACCGACAACGGTATCGATGCTGATAACGAATATTTACAATATGGCTGATACGTATTTCGTCGGTGGGCTTGGGGAGAGTCCTCAAGCGGCAACGGGAATACTGTTCACACTCCAATGCATCATACAGGCGGTAGCTTTTATGCTCGGTCACGGCTCGGGCACTTACGTTGCGAAATACATCGCTCAGAGAAATATTGATAAGGCATCAAGCTATTGCACCACGGCATTTGTTATGGGCGGAATGCTCGGCACACTTATGACGGCACTGGGATTTACGTTTCTTGAGCCGTTTTTGAAATTTCTCGGCAGTACGGATACGATACTTCCTTATGCGAAGGATTACGGATCTTGGATACTTATCTCGTGTCCGTTTCTTATATGCTCGCTCGTATTGAATAACGTGCTTCGTTACGAGGGCAAGGCATTTTATGCGATGTTCGGCCTCGGAGCCGGAGGAATATTAAATATTTTAGGCGACTATGTTCTGATCGAGGCTTTGGATATGGGCGTTTGGGGAGCGGGTCTCTCAACTGCGGCATCTCAGATAGTGAGCTTTGTTCTGCTGCTCATCCTGTACGTGAAAAATGCTCAGAGCAGACTTTCCTTAAGACTGATGGCAAAGGAGCTCAATGTATATCTCAACATATTCAAGATGGGCCTACCATCGCTTATCCGCCAGGGACTCACATCCATATCCAACGGCTTGCTCAACAATCTTATAAAGCCATTCGGCGACGCGCCGATCGCGGCTATGAGCATAGTGCAGAAGTACTCGTCCTTCGTAATGTGCGTAGGACTTGGCATAGGTCAGGGCTATCAGCCCTTCGCGTCCTTCAATTACGAGCTTAAGGAGTATGACAGAGTAAAGAAGGGAACGAAATTCTTGATGGTATTCGGTATCTGTGCTGTGGGAGGTCTTGCGACGGTAGGATTTATACTCGCTCCGCATATAGTAGCTATATTCCAAAAGGATCCTGCGGTAATTGCGGTGGGAACTCCCGCTATGAGGTACGCTTCGATCGGACTTTTCTTCTTGCCGATATCTGTTTCGTGCAATATGCTCTATCAGAGCATAAGAAAGGCGGCGATGGCTTCGTTTATGGCTATAATGCGCTCGGGCGCGGTGTTTATCCCGGTGCTTCTCATTACGAGTGCATTTTGGGGGCTTGACGGAATAATTATGGCTCAGCCAATATCGGATATCATTACGGGACTTATATCCTTCCCATTCTTTTTACTGTTTTTGAAAAATACCCCCTCTACTGCGGAGGCGAAGGCTGTAAAGGAGTAGAATATGTTTAAAAAAATAAGCAAAGAAAAGATAAAGCAATATCTTCCCATCACATTTATGGGTATATGCGTTGTGGCGTTCGGACTGTTTTTGCTCACACACGATGATTTTTCGATAGCGGATTTTCTTGAGCTTACGCGCGGATATCCTCTGATCACATCGATAGCGGTAATAGTTGCATTTATAATCAAGGGATTTGTCGTTTTCGTGCCATATGCAGTAATAGCGATAAGCGCGATGGCTCTTATGCCTTTTCCCGCAGCTCTTACCACGGTCATTATAGGAACGATCGTGAATATTTCCGTGCCCTATTGGACGGGCAGGCTTACAAAGGACGATTGGATACAGAAGATACTCGATAAATTTCCAAAGGCTCGCAAGTATTATGAGATGACGGATAATCTCTTCCTTCTCAGCTTCACGCTTCGCGCGATGAACCTTTCAAACGAGGCTCTCGGACTCCTTTTCGGCTCGGCGGGGCTTAAATATATCCCCTATATGATAGCTAATCTTATCGCAATAGCTCCAAGTGCGATAAGCTATATCATACTCGGCAAGGATATGAATATCATCGAATCCATACAGTCCCCCATCTTCTGGGGAGCGATAGTGATCGACTGTATGATGGTCGCCATTATGACAATATATTTTAACAGGAAGAAAAAGAAAGAGGAGCTTTCAAAAGAAGAACCCCAAAAATAAGTAAAAAAGCTCCCGAAAGGGAGCTTTTTGCGTATAATTTTTGAAAAAAATAAATTTTTTTAAAAAATTTTCAAATTTTATTACACTTTTTTGAAAAAACGTACACTATTATTATAGAGGGGAAAGTGAGGTGAGGATATTTGGGACTTTTAGAGCGACTTCGGCCGCCGCTTGACGACGGCGCGATAATAGAGCTGTATTTTGCGCGTGACGAGCGCGCGATCGACGAAACGGACAAAAAGTATCACAAATATCTTTTCACCGTTTCCTATAACATCCTCGGCATTAAGGAGGACTCTGACGAGTGTATCAACGATACCTACGCTTTGACCTGGAGCAAGATCCCGCCCGAGCGACCCTCAAGCCTTAAAGCGTTTATTACAGTGATAATACGTAATATATCAATTAATAAGCGGAGAACACAGGGAAGGCAAAAGAGGGAGCAGGATTCGTTTGAGCAGTCCTTTGAGGAGCTTGAAGGACTTATTGGTGAAGTGATGGTTGAGCGTGAGCTTGAGGCAAGCAGGCTTTCGGGCGCGATCAACGGCTTTTTGGAAACGCTTGACAAAAGAAAAAGGTACATATTCATAAGCCGATATTATATGGGCGAGTCGATCGATAGGATCGCACAGGAGCTTTCGCTCAGTCGCTCTTCGGTAAATAAGGAGATAGCCGCGATCAAGGACGAGCTTAAGGCGGCACTTGAGAAGGAGGGATATAAGATATGAAAAATGAAAAATTCGGAGATGCTCTGGATCATATTGACTATTCCTTTATCGAGGAATACGTGGAGGAGAAGGAAAGACTGCAAAAGGAAAACAGAAGAAAAAGGCTGCTTAAAACGGCTGCTCCGCTTGCGGCGACATTTATAGTGTTCTTTACAGTGCTTGGCATAGTGCTTGGAGGAAATACAGTGCCGTTGCCCTCTGCGCCGGGAGATGATTTTACGGGCAGTATGTCCTACGAAAATATATACGTATTCGAATATGGCGGAAAGAGGTACTGCGCGGCGTTTATGAATCTGTCCTTCAATTTTGGAGATAAGTACTTAGGCGATGAGCTTGGCGAGATAGAGGCTACGGATAATAAAGGAAACACCTCGTCGCATAAGATATTCTCATCCTCGCTTGATACGGTGGACAAAGAGGTCTTTATAGAAATTAACGGAAATTACTATCCCGCATATAAATCAAATAAAAAATAAATGAAAAAGGAGAAAAATTATGAAAAAGTATCTTAAAATTTTATCGGTCGTATTGCTCATATCCATCTTTACGGTATCCTGCGCTATGGCACCAGATCTAGGTATGAGTGCACCTATGGGCGACGCTTATTTGGGAATGATGGGCGGCGTCGAGGGAGACCTTTCGGGTGAGGATTACACCGAGATAGTTGAAAATGCCTTCGTAAATGCGGCGGAAACACCTGACAGCTACTTTTCGATCGACGCAAATACCGCGTCGTATCCAAATCTGCGCAGATATTTACAGCAGGGATATCTCAATATTCCAAAGGATGCGGTAAGAGTTGAAGAGATGCTCAATTATTTCGATTACGATTACGAAAAGCCCACTGACGGCTCTGTGCTTGCGCTCACCTCATCGGTGTTCGACAATCCCTATAATCCGGCAACGAAGCTTTTGACCATAGGTCTTGCCGCGCAGGAGATAGAGTTTAAGGATATCAGAAATAATCTAGTTTTCCTTATCGACGTCAGCGGATCTATGTATTCTGAGGATAAATTGCCCCTCGTTCAGCAGTCCTTCTCAATGCTGGTGGAAAATCTCAATCCCGAGGACAGAGTTTCCATCGTGACCTATGCGGGCAGCGACAAGGTAGTCCTTAAGGGCGCGTTCGGATATGAAAAGCAGAAGATACTTGCAGCTATAGAGGATCTTGAAGCAGGCGGCAGCACCGCGGGAAGCGCGGGCATAACTACCGCTTACGAGATCGCAAAGGAATGCTTTATAGAGGGCGGAAATAACAGAGTTATCCTTGCCACCGACGGTGATTTCAACGTTGGCGTAACGGGACTTTTGGATCTTGAAACCTTTATTAAGTACAGGGCTCAGTCCACGGGCGTGACCTTCTCGGTATTCGGCTTTGGCACGGGAAATCTTAAGGCTGATAAAATGGAAACTCTCGCTCTTAACGGAAACGGAACGTACGGATACATCGATTCACTTAAAGAAGCGCGCCGCGCTCTCGTTGAGCAGATAGGTGGAACTCTCGTGACCGTAGCAAAGGACGTTAAGGCGGGAATAAGCTTCAATCCCGAATACGTGGAGGCATATAGGCTCATCGGATATGAGAATAAGCTCTTGACAGAGGACGAATTTAACGATTCCTCCACCGATGCGGGCGAGCTTGGAAGCGGCCACACGGTAACGGTGGTTTACGAGGTGATCCTTACCGATAAGGCGCTTTCTGAGGGTGAGAGATTTGCGGACGTAAAGATAAAATATAAGCCCACCGAAAACGTTGGCGGCGATTCCGAGACCGAGCAGGAGATAACGCTCGGAATAGGAACTGAAAAATATCACGCAGAGCCTGGCGAGAGTGACGCGTTCGTTGCATCCGTAATAGAATTTGCTCTCATTCTCAGGGATTCCGAATATAAGGGTGACGCGAATATCAACGATCTTATAGCAAGACTTGATGCGCTCGATCTCACAAATGACGAGTGCAAGGATGAATTCAAGGCACTTGTAAAGCTTTATAAGGAGAGAATGGATAGTCTTGGTTCGGGTGATGATGCGAATACAAATATGCGCGGCGTGCACGAAACATATATAAAGAGTAATATTAGATATTGGGATATTTCTCCAGTAAATGATGAATCGGTTGAGATTGAGTTCGGAGAGTATAATTTGGATGTTTACAGATGTGATACGTTTGAAGATTACGTTCATATACAAGAGCTGATGGGAAAAGTCGATTATTCTACTGAAGTATATAACGAAGAGTTCTTTGAAAAATACACTATGCTTTACGGCTTTTTTGGAACGTCCGACGGATATACGTTTAAGGTGGAAAGCGTGACGATCGAAAACGGTAATCTGCGAGCGAAGGTAGTTCAGACAAGTCCCACGGGAATGGAGCATTTGGATAGAGCTTGTGATTGGGAAGTATATATAGTAGTCCCTAAAGAAGATATGCAAAGCGTTACGAGTATTGCAATAATTTTAGGGGATATTAATTAAACATACTGATGCTTTCGCGCTATACAGTGAATTCACTATCGGCGGTCTTATCGGAACGGTGTTCGGTTTTTTTGCGGGACTGTTCTGATCCAACCTGTAATAAAAACAAAAGCCTCGGTATGCCGAGGCTTTTACTTTTAGATTTATTTGTCCGTAGATGTGTTCTCCTCATACACTGTATCCTTGGAGAGCGTCTCAACGTCCTTGGCGGAGAAATATTCAAGAGGATCTACCTCAAGACCGCCAACGGTCATCTCAAAGTGAAGATGGGACTCGTCCGCGATCTCTACCATAGCTGTGGAGCCAACGGTAGCGATCTGCTGACCCGCCTTCACCTTTGCATCCTCGATAATGCCCTCGGGAAGCTCTGCGGAAACGTTCTTATAAACGGAGACCGCATCACCTGCGTGCTGGATCGCGATGCACTGACCCATTCTCACGTCCTCCCAGATCTGAGCCACGGTTCCGTCAGCTACCGCGCACACGGGCTCACCCTCTGGGGCGAGAACGTCGATCCCAAGATGGACTCTGTAATCATTCATTGTGGGAGAAAATACCTGAAGCTCGCTGTCGTGTACGCCGGAGAGCTTACCGCTCACGGGAAGGGAGAATACGGGGAGCTTGCTTCCAACGTCGCTCGTGGGATCGTCGGGAGTGGGATCGGGCTTTTTGGTTGTCGTAGTGGTCGTTGTGGTATTGTCGGGAGTGGGCTTTGTCTGACCGGCTCTGTTAGTAGCGGCAACGGCTGCCACGAGCAATATCATAGCGAGAAGAATTGAGATCGCGGTGATGTAGAGTCCGCGATTTTCCTTGAGTGTGTCCTTGAATTTTTCTTTATCAAACATAATTTTTTTCCTTTCTTTGCGCAAATTTTGCTTTGATAGTAGTATTTTTACCATCAAACCGCAATTTATGCAAAAATCATATAAAATAAAAAAATGTTGATAAGATACTTGTAAAGCGGAGCGGTTTTTGATATAATCAAAGCAGTAAAAGGAAAGGTTTTGGATTTATGAATAGATTGCTCAACACAAAAGGAAAGCTCCTCGGGATAGATTTTGGCGACAAGAGAACGGGACTTGCCGTGTCCGATCCGTCGCGCATACTTGCCTCGGGCATAGGATATATCTCGCCCGGCGGAATAGTCAAGGTGGCGGATAAAATTGCCGAGGTCTGCGCAGAGCAGAGAATAGTCGGCATAGTTTTGGGACTTCCCGTAAATATGGACGGCTCCCAGGGCTTCCGCGCGGATAGGATAAAGGAGCTTGCCGCACTTCTTGAAGAGAGAATGCCCTCCGTTCCCGTTGCATTCTTCGACGAGAGACTTTCAACTATGGCGGCTGCGCGCTTCCTTAACGAAACGAATACCCGCGGCGCAAAAAGAAAGAGCGTCGTTGACACCCTTTCAGCGCAGATAATCCTTCAGAACGCGCTTGATAAGTTGAAGTATATGCAAAATAATTGATAACAAAAAATACCTCGTGAAAATTCACGAGGTATTTTTATTTTTTAAATTCATTCAATTAAGCGATAACGTAAAGAACGAGTACGCAAACTGTGAGAACAGCTGCGAGAACTGCCGTTATCTTGAACAAGAGTTTATCCTTGTCGCTTGTCTTGGTATTTCCAAGGTAGGAGTTGTTGCCGCCTGCGATAGCGGAGCCGAGCTCCTTACCCTTACCGCTCTGCATAAGAACGAGAACTGTAAGCGCGATAGCGAGAAGAATAATGATAATTCCCAAAGCGAGTGTCATTTTTAAAATCCTCCGGAAAAATAATTAATAGGGGGATTAACCGAGCTTAGCCTGGTTAACTTTGATACCGGGGCCCATCGTGGATGCGATTACGCAGCTCTTGATGTACTGACCCTTAGCAGCAGCGGGCTTAGCCTTGATAACTGCGCCAACGAGGGTATTGAAGTTTTCAGCAAGCTTTTCAGGACCGAAGGAAGCCTTACCGATGGGGCAGTGGATGATGTTTGTCTTATCAAGACGGTACTCGATCTTACCTGCCTTAGCTTCTACAACAGCTCTTGCAACGTCGGGAGTAACGGTACCTGCCTTGGGGTTGGGCATAAGGCCCTTAGGACCAAGGATCTTACCGAGACGACCAACAACGCCCATCATATCGGGAGAAGCGATAACAACGTCAAACTCGAACCAGTTTTCCTTTGTGATCTTTTCAACCATATCAAGGTCGCCAACGTAGTCAGCGCCTGCTGCTCTTGCAGCGTCAGCCTTGTCGCCCTTAGCGAATACAAGTGTTCTAACTGTCTTACCTGTACCGTTGGGAAGAACTACTGCGCCACGAACCTGCTGGTCAGCGTGACGTGAGTCAACACCGAGACGAAGGTGGAGCTCGATAGTTTCGTCGAATTTAGCCTTAGAAGTCTGGCAAACGAGTGCGAGAGCTTCAGCGGGATCATAAGTTCTGTTCTTTTCGATAAGCTTTGCGCTATCGGAATATTTCTTACCGTATTTAGCCATTTTCGTACTCCTCCTTACTCTTCAACAGTGATACCCATACTTCTTGCAGTACCTGCAACCATGCTCATGGCTGCTTCAATAGAACCTGCGTTAAGGTCGGGCATTTTTGTTTCAGCGATTTTTCTAACCTGTTCCTTTGTAAGCTGAGCAACCTTCTGCTTGTTGGGCTTAGCGGAACCGGACTCGATACCGCAAGCCTTCTTAATAAGAACGGGAGCGGGGGGAGTCTTTGTAATAAATGTGAATGAACGGTCAGCGTAAACTGTGATAACAACGGGAATGATGAGGCCGATGTCGTTCTTTGTTCTTTCGTTAAATTCTTTTGTGAATACGGGGATTGCAACGCCGTACTGACCAAGCGCAGGACCTACGGGGGGCTGGGGTGTAGCCTTACCTGCGGGCAATTGCAACTTAATGTAACCCATTACTTTCTTTGCCATTTTAAATACCTCCAATGTGGTTTATACGGGAGAATTCCATAAATTTTTCTCCCTCCCACGCGGCAATGCCTTGCCGCATAAAAATGCTTGATTAATTTTCTTTGATCTTGATAAAGCCTGCGTCAAGCTCAACAGGCATATCTCTGCGTTCGCGATTTACAAGGACAGTAACCTTGCCCATATCGTCGGAGATCGACTGAACCGTACCTGTATATCCCTCGAAAAGACCTGCGGTAACGATAACGCTGTCGCCCACTGCGTAGCTGAGCTTAACCTTCTTTTCTTCGATGTTAAGAGCAGCGACCTCCTCGTCTGAAAGAGGAGAGGGACGGGAACCGGGACCTACAAAGCCCGTAACTCCTGTGATACCGCGAATGGCGTGCCAGCTTTCGTCGTTCATAGTCATTTTGATATAAACGTAACCGGGGAAGAGCTTTTCCTCAACCTCGATCTCCTGATCGCCCTTCTTTTCGATTGTGATCTGCACGGGGATCTTTATGTCGTAAATGAGATCCTCGAGACCACGGTTCTCGATAATTTTTTCAAGGCTGGTTTTAACCTTGTTTTCATAACCTGAGTAGGTGTGCGCCACATACCATCTCGGGCCAACGTTCATTTCATTGATATCGCTCATACGCCTCTCCTTTTAATTAGAAGAGATTTCCAAGCGCTGTGATACCCTGCAAAAATACGTAGTCAACGATAGCCATACCGATCGCGCAAACTGCGATTACTACAACAACTACGAGTGTGTTCTTGCGTACTTCTGTCCAAGGGGACCAAGAAATTTTCTTGACCTCACTCTTGATGCTTCTTGCAAAAGCTGCGATTCTGCTCCAGATAGAGGGCTTGTCGCTTTTCTTCTTCACTTTTTTTGTTTCGGGGTTATTTGCTTTTTTGTTTTCCAAATCTGCCATAATAATCTCCTTTACAATTACTTAGATTCTTTGTGAAGAGTGTGCTTGCGGCAGAATTTGCAGTACTTGTTCATCTCAAGTCTGTCGGGGTCATTCTTCTTGTTTTTCTTAGATTCATAGTTTCTCTGTTTGCACTCTGTGCATACGAGAGTAATTTTGACTCTTGCATCATTAGCCATTTTTTCGGCACCTCCCATTTAAATTTTTTTGACCTTTTCGGTCAGTGTACCTCCCTCTGAGAAGGCAGTTATACCAAGCTCATCAGAGCGGCGCAAAAACAGGCATAACAAAAAAGCCCATTCGCAGAGGTACTGCTATTCTACCATAAAAGCAATACCTTGTCAAGGGCTTTTTTGAAATTTGTTACTATAATTGTATGAGTGAAAAAAGAATCTAAAAATTTCAAATTTTGATTTGTCGGTTAGTTTAGCCGAGACAACGTAGGGCGGGGGCTTGCTCCCGCCGTTACAAAAAAAGTTATATTTAGGGCGGCGGGAGCAAGCCCCCGCCCTACGTTGCTAAAATTGTATCTCTCCCCCATAAATCCCAATTTATCTAAAACTGTTGACTAATTTTTGTTCATATGGTATAATTATGTTATAATACATTTAGGAGGCTACTCATATGACTAACACAGTTATGCTCGGAGATAAAAGGATATGCTATACTGAAAATTTTTGGACCGGCAAGAGAACTATCAGTATAGATGGTAAGGTGCTTCAAAAAATTGATAAGAAGACCTATAAGTATGAGGATAAATACTATACCATTAAAGGAAGCTATTTCACAGGTGTAGAAATTAGTGATGGAGTTCAGAGGGTGGAATTGGTTAGAAAGCTTACAACTCTTGAAATGATATTGTGCTTTATTCCTTTCGTAGTTGTTGTTACGGGCGGCGCAATCGGAGGCTTGTGCGGAGGCGCAGCTTGGGCATTTAACACCGCATATTTCAGAAAAACCGATAAAATTGCAATGAAAGTTCTGTGCTCAATATTGTCCACTGTAGTAGCTTTTGTTTGCTACTTGATTTTGTCATCCCTGTTCCTTGGTTTGTTTGGTGCTTGATAGCTTAATAATTGTATAAAAATCTCTCGCTTGCAAAGCGAGAGATTTTTTGTTATTCTTTAACATCACTAAGCAATTTTAACGTATCATAAATAGACTTAATACCAATAATCTCGATACCGCAGTCGATCTTACGCTTTTCGAGATTGCGGGCGGGAACCACTGCCTTTGAAAAGCCAAGTCGGGCGGCTTCCTTAACGCGCTGCTCAAGGTTTGAAACGGCGCGCACCTCACCCGAAAGACCAAGCTCGCCAATGGCGATAAGATCATCGGGAATTACCTTGTCGCGAAGCGAGGAGATAAGAGCCATCGCCACTGCGAGATCGCTTGCAGGCTCGTCTATACGCAGACCGCCGATAACGTTTATGTAAGCGTCGTTTGCGGAGAAGCGAAGCCCAAGCCTTTTTTCAAGCACCGCGAGAATGAGATTGAGCCTGTTGTAATCAATTCCGTTCGACGTTCTTCGCGGAGCGGGGAAAACCGTGGGGGAAACGAGAGCCTGAACCTCGGCAATAAGCGGGCGCGTGCCCTCAATAGTGCAGAGCGCGCAGTTTCCGGGTGCGTTTTTGGGACGGTCGGCAAGGAGCATCTCGGAGGGATTGCATACCTCAATGAGTCCCTCGTCGCCCATCTCGAATACGCCTATCTCGTTGGTAGATCCGTAACGGTTCTTCATAGCGCGTATTATTCTGTACGAGTGCTGTCGGTCGCCCTCAAAATAGAGAACGGCGTCAACCATATGCTCGAGGATCTTCGGACCCGCGATAGAGCCCTCCTTGTTAACGTGTCCGACGAGAATTACGGAAATTCCGTCATTCTTGGCTTTCGCGATAAACGCGAGCGTGCATTCCTTTATCTGTGTTATCGTACCGGGTGCGCTTGATATCTTGTCGGAATACATAGTTTGAATGGAGTCCACGATTATCACGTCGGGAGCGACCTTCTCGATCTGAGCGAGCGTCTTTTCAAGCTCGGTCTCGGTGAGGATAAAGAGATTTTTACCGATTATTCCAAGCCTTTTCGCGCGGAGCTTGAGCTGACCGGCGCTTTCCTCTCCGGAAATATAAAGCACCTTTTTCTGCTCGCCGAGAGCGTCCGATATCTGCATAAGAAGAGTGGATTTTCCTATTCCGGGCTCACCCGCAAGAAGCACCACCGAGCCGTGTACAAGACCGCCGCCAAGCACTCTGTCAAGCTCGGATAGACGCGTGTTGCTCCTGATGTAATCGGGCAGCTCCGCTTCCGAAAAACGCGTAGCTACGTTGTCCTTCGCACTTGTGAGAGTGCGATGCTTTACCTCCTGCGGCTTCTCCTGAGCGGTCGAGATAACGTCCTCAATAAATGAGTTCCACGCGCCGCATTGATTGCATTTTCCAAGCCATTTCGGAGAAACACAGCCACATTCCGAGCATATATATACAGTTTTAAGTCCTTTCATCTGCTTTTTCCATCCTTTGAAGGTTTAATTTGAGTTTATAGGGAAGTTAGTTTGAGCTTGGTAACACGTTCTTTTTTGAAAAAAAGAACCAAAAAACTTTAATCAGCTATCGCCCAGTAGCCATTCAATTTGTACTGAGTCCACAGACTCCGCGCAAATTGTACCAACAAGTTGGTACTGAAAATTTTTCTCGTAACCTCGAAAAATTGTAATTTGCTACACAGCACGAAGCCTATTTGCAGGAGTTATGGCTACACTTTACACAAGCAAATTGCAGATTTTTAAAGCGCCTGTTAAAATGCTTTAAAAATCTTTTCGTGTTGCTCCGCAACACAATTTGCGCGGATTAAGTGGATTTAGCACAAACTAAACGGCTACGTGGCGATAGCCTGATTAAGCTTTTTTGCCTACTTTTTTCTCGAAAAAAGTAGGTTTTGGTTCTTTTTCTCGAAAAAGAAGAAGTGATACCTTCTAACTTTTTTCTTATAACTAACCACTCAATACATTACATCAAATTCATTATATATAAAAACTCCGAAAAAATCAAGTATTATTCTGCGAAATATAGGTCATAATGGCATTAAAAAAGACTTTTGCAAGGCTTTGGCGGTATTCTTCGTCACCCAAGGCGCGCGCTTCGTCCGCATTTGAGAGAAATCCGCACTCGATGAGCACGGCGGGGAAGGTAGCGTTGTGAAGCAGGAAAATGCCGCTCGTCGCTTCCTTGATGCTTCGAGTATTGCTTGGCTGAAGGGTGTTTTTTGTTTCCGTTTGTATCAAATTGGCTAAAATTCTCGATCGAGGATCGTTTTTTGAATACCAGACCTGCAAGCCCGAATATTTCGTCTGCGCAAAATAGTTCATATGGATGCTCACAAGCACGGGATCATTCTGATTTTTCGCTATCTCGAGCCTGCGCCTTACGTCCTGAGCCTTCTTTTTGCCAACGTAATCTGAATTTTTATCGTATAGAAGAATATCCGTGTCGCGTGTCATAACAACGTTTATCCCCGCATCTTCAAGCAGGGAAGCGACTCGAAGCGCAATATCGAGATTTAAGTCCTTTTCAACGAGCCCGTTTCCCTCACATCCGCCGTCCTCACCGCCGTGACCCGCGTCGATGATCACCGTGATATCACTTTCCGCCGCCGCGTCCACATTCGGCATTGGAAAATCAAAATCGAGCATCGGTATAATAAAAATAAGTGAGATAAGTGCCGCAATTATACTAAAAATTGCAAATCCCAACGCATATCCCACCGCATATCTCTTTCTCTGATCAACCATCTCATAAAACCCCGTTTTTGTTTAGTTTATGATTAAAAAAGAGCGGTTATTCATGCGGTGCAAAGCACCGCAGTTATATTCGCCAAAAGGCGAGTTATATTGCTTCGAAGTGATATTCAGCGTTCGCTGAGTGATATGTGCTTCGCACGTTGAATAAAGGGCGAATATAATAACACTGCGAGAGGCATCGAGCAATACCACTGTCGCTTTTGCGACAATATCACTCCGAGCCTCGCGAGGAATACCACTCCTCTATAAATCAAAATTTACTGCCACGAAAAAAGCCTCGGGCGAGCCGAGGCTTAATTTGTTTAAAACAGTCCAACTATGAATTCCCACACCCACGCGATCGCGCCGATGATGATGTTGAAAAGTCCAACGATGAATTCCCAAAGTCCTTCGAAAATGCCTCTAACAAGGGTGATAACACCGCCCACGAGGCCGTCAAATACCATTCTGATGCCACCGCCAAGCTGCGAAACACCTAAATCAATGTTAGAGGAAGAGAAGGTGCAGGCCGTGAAGAAGGTCAGTACAGCGATCATCATAAGGACAAGAGAAAGCTTTGTGATTAGTCTTTTGTTCATATTAATACCTCCAATATTAGTATTTGTAACATTATTTTACCATAAAAAGGATAACTTGTCAACAAAAAATTTTTGCGGGCACATCCGCACCTACGAAAAAAGACTAAATTATCGTTTTTTTAAGCCTATCTGCGCCGTTTTCTATAAGAAAAGCCTTACCGCCGCCGTCAATGGACCTTGTAAGCTCGCCGTTTACAAATTCGAGCGCTGCGAGGTTTTCAATGCCGTAAGCGGTTGTGCCCACGGGCATATTTTTCATAATTTCGTCGAAATCGCTGACTCTCTGGTTGTAATGGGGCGAGACCGTGCCGCGCAGCCATCCAAGGCCCTTTTGCATTGAATACGCTCCATCCTTCTCTACAAGGGCAGAGTCGGTATAGATATCCTCAAACCAACAGATCGCGCCCGAAGAAAGACCGCAGATAATGACTCCGCGCTCATAAGCATCTTTTATCAGATCAAGCAGACCGAATTCACGCCATCTTTTTAGCATATAAAGAGTGTCGCCGCCGCCAACATATATAAAATCCGCCTTTTCAAATTTTCCGCGTATCTTTTCAAGATCCATCTCGCCGTAAACGGTCAGAGCAACGTCAGCCTTTATATCAAATACCGAGGTATAGGTCTTTCTGAAGCTGTTGAAATAGGGCATTGAGTCGTGACTCGCCGTGCCTATAAAAAGTCCGTAGGGGCGCCTCTCACCCGCGCGCTCGCGAGCAAGAGAAGCTATATATCCGTCTATTTCAAGCGTCTCCTTGCTGCGTATCTCACCGCCGCCTATTGCAATTATCCTCTTGGTGATCATATATTCCTCCAAATGAATTAGTTCTAAGTGTATAAATTGGGGAGTTAGTTAGACATTAGATCGTACTTTTTTCGAGAAAAAAGTACCAAAAAAGCGTTAAAGCGCTTTGTCCAGTAGCCATATAGTCCGTAATAAATCCACTAAATCCGCGCAAATTGTGTTGCGGAGCAACACGAAAAGATTTTTAAAGCATTTTAACAGGCGCTTTAAAAATCTGTAATTTGCTTGTGCAAAGCGTAGCCTATAGCACATATAAAACGGCTTCGTGCCGTGTAGCAAATTACAATTTTTCGAGGTTACGAGAAAAATTTTCAGTACCAGCTCGTTGGTACAATTTGCGCAAAATCTTGCTGCGAAGCTGATTAAGTTTTAAGGGGTCATAGGGGAGCTTTTTCAAAAGTTCCCCTAAAGTCCAAGCAAACTAAACTAACTAATATATAAATAAAACTCAAAGCATATTCATTCTACCATAGAAATATTCAAAAATCAATCGCAAAAGGCGATAAAAAGCCCGTATATTACCCGATTTTTGCCAAATGTCAATAAAAAATAAATTGAAAATGCAGAGAAAAGAGCTTTTGCCGTCATTTTCTCCCGACCTGTTTTTGTTGACAGGAAAAATATGGAAGTGATACAATTATATCACCAAATTTAATTAAGGAAGGACAAAGAAATGGACAGACAAGAACTGAAGGCAAAGATAATGAAGGCATTTACGGTTGCGCTCCCGATACTTCTCGTGGCGATACTTGCAATGCTCGTGGTGGTGGCAATGAAGCTATCCGATCCGCAGTTTATCCCAACGCTTGGCGGAGTGGATGACGGAACCACCACAACGACGACAACGGGTGAGGAGGAGCCTGAGCCCGAGCCCGATCCGTCGAGCAAGGGACTGACCTTTATCAGCAACGGAGACGGCACCTGCTCGCTTGACGGAATAGGCGAGTGCGATGACAGCTTTATCATCGTGCCGATGGAGAGCCCCGACGGCGACATCGTAACGGAGATTGCAAGCGGAGCCTTTAAAAATTGCAGCGACATCAAGGGAATAGAGCTTTGCGAAACGATAATGAGCATTGGCTCTTACGCGTTTTACGGCTCTGCCATACGCGAGATCGAGATACCCTCGACCGTTCGCGAGATAGGAAATTACGCCTTTGCGGGCTGCAAGTATCTCACGGAGATCACTGTGGTGCCCTCAAATCCCAATTACTCCTCACTTTCCGGCGTGCTTTACTCCAAGGACGGCGACGTGCTTATCACCTATCCTGCGGGAAAAACGGAAAATTCCGTAATTATCGGACGTGAGGTAACGGAGATAGCGAATATGGCGTTCTACAAATGCTCTTACATAAAAAAGGTGACGTATCACGGCACCGAGAGATCGTGGAGAGCTATTGAGATAGGCGCAGGAAACGACGTTATCGACGAGGCGATCATCTATTATTCGGGTGATTACAGCAGCGACAAATAAGTAAAAAAAGAGAAGGATTGCATATGCTGTGATCCTTCTTTTTGTTTAAGTAACAGATCAACGGCAAATAATAACTAAAAACGGGAAGGAGCTTTGCCGTGAAAAAGGGTACTGTAATTAAAATTTTGTCCGTTGCATTTATTCTGATCTTACTCATTTTGCTCGCGGGCGGATTGTATATTTACGGAATTGCGCGCGACAGCGAGCTTGATATGTCACTTTTTGAAGCTAAAAGGGGGCATAGCGCGACAAGGATATACGTAATGCAAGGGGGCGAATGGGTCGAGTGGGAGGAGGAACGCATACTCGGTGAGCGAAATTACGAGTACGCGGCTCTATATGACGTTCCGAAGGATCTTATCAATGCCTTCGTTGCGATAGAGGACAAGAGATTTTTTGAGCATAAAGGGGTGGATGTTTACAGAAGTATTGGCGCTATGGCAAACTACTTTATGCATTTCGGCGGTAAATTCGGCGCGTCAACGATTACTCAGCAGCTAATAAAGAACGTTACGGGCGAGGACGAGGTGAGTATTGAACGAAAGATACGAGAGATATTCCGCGCGCTTGAGCTTGAGAGGGAGCTTAGCAAGGACGAGATACTTGAGCTTTACCTCAACGTGATAAATCTTTCCGATAACTGCTATGGCGTTGGAGTGGCTGCGAGAAGATATTTTTCAAAGGATGTCTCGGAACTGACGCTCATCGAATGCGCATCAATCGCCGCGATAACTAACAATCCAAGCTATTATAATCCCATAAAGCACCCCGAGAATAACGCGGAGCGGAGAAATATCATACTTTTGCAGATGAGGGAGCAGGGAATGATAAGTGAGGCGGAATTTGAAAAAGCTTACGGCGCGCCGCTTGAATTGGATCCCGACGATACAGTTGTAAAAACCAATATCCATTCCTGGTACGTCGATATGGTGATAGATGACGTTATGGAGGATCTGCAAAAGGAAAAAAATATGACACGCGCGCAGGCAAGCTCCCTTGTTTTCAGCGGCGGACTTGAAATATTTATCCAAATAGACCGCGATATACAGAGCATTATGGAGGATTATTACGAAAATACCGCGAATTTTTCATCGGGAGAGGGCGCGCAAAGCTCAATGATAATAATCGATTCGCAGAGCGGGGATATCCTCGGCGTTGTCGGAGCGGTCGGTGAAAAAAGCGCCAACAGGATACAGAGCTACGCTACCGACACTCTGCGTCCGCCCGGCTCGACCATAAAGCCTCTGTCTATTTATGCCCCCGCGCTTGAGCGCGGACTTATCACCTATGCGAGTGTCTTTGACGATACGCCCTATTCCTTTAACGAAAGCGACAGCGGAAGCTACTCCCCTTGGCCCAAAAACGCAAACGGAGTGTATCACGGCCTTTCCACTATGAGCTACGCTATGGCAAATTCCACTAATACGATACCGCTGAAAATCCTTGACGGGCTTGGGCTCTCCCACTCCTTTTATTTTCTGCGGGACTATCTACACCTTGATAATCTTATCGAGCGGGGAAGGGATAAAAACGGAGCCTTCATCACCGATATGGATAAAGCCGCGCTTGCGCTCGGTCAGCTCAATTTTGGCGTAACGCTTCGCGATATCACGGCGGCGTATTCGATTTTTGCCGATAACGGCGAGTACCACGCGCCGCGCTCGTATTCCCTTGTGAAAGCCTCTGACGGCGAGGTGCTTTTAGAAAAGGGCGCGACGGGCGAGAGGGTAATAAGCGACGGCAACGCGGAGATAATGACAAAGCTTTTGCAGGACGTGGTGTGGGGAGGCACAGCCGATGCGCTCACCCTGAAGAATAAGGTAGCGCTTGCCGCCAAAACGGGCACGACTCAGGATAATAAGGACAGATGGTGCATAGGCTATACTCCGTCGCTTATCTGCGGCGTGTGGTACGGCTACGAATACCCGCGCGAGATCCCGAGAGCCGAGAAAAATCTGTTTTTAAAGCCTTTGATACCGTGCTTACGCGGATATACGAAAATGATATCGTTTCCGCATATAAGGACAGAAGATTTGAGGAGAGCGCGCGCCTTATAAAACTCGAATACTGTATGGATTCGGGACTTTTGCCCACCGAGGCGTGTCTTGCCGATCCTCGCGGACACCGTATAAAAACGGGATATTTTGTAAAAGGGACGGAGCCCACCGATAGCTGTGAAACGCATATTTTGGTGGAATACGATACCGTCTGCGGCGGTATCGCAACCATTTTCACACCGTCGGAGCATATAAAAAAGATCGGAATGCTCCTTATCGACAGGGAATTCCCGATACAGATGACCGTTAGCGACGCGCAGTACGTTTATAAAAAAATAAGCCCGTCGGTTCTGCCCGCCTTTGATGAGAATAAACCCTTTTTTGCTCCTCTTGAGGACGAAAAGAATAAAAGATACTTTGGCAGGAGTGCGACAAAAACGCAGTTTAACAAGCTTTCAACGGCGCATTTTTCCTATTCCGACCTCGTTTTTATAAGGGATTTGTTAAAAAATCAGAATTAAATAAAAATCAGCTCCATAAAATGTACAAAAATACGTTTTACGGAGCTTTTTATGTCAAAAAACAAAACGAGAAATCCATTTGAGAGCGTTATCAGAAACAGCAGGACTGATGCAAGAACTGTGATCGGAATTCCCATTCTGCTGCTTTTTCTCGGCATTTTTACAAGATGGGTGTGCGGCAGTCCGCTCGACACTCTACATTACGTCGGCGCGCGCCCGTTGGTGCCGCAGACCTGGATTATGGTGCTGCTTTTCAGTGCTTCGTATATAGTCGCGGGGCTTTCCCTGGGGCTTGCGCTCGGGTGTCGCTTTTGCCCCTGCGGAGAGAAAAAATACCAGGGCGCGATGTGGTTTTGCATCTCGCTCGCGCTTGGATATAGCTGGTATCCGCTTTTCTTTTGCGCAAGACTGTTTTTGGTGTCGATAATAGTGTCGGCACTATGCTTTTTTGCATCGATCTGCGCAACGGTCTGCTTCGCGAGCGTGTCAAAATCATCGTTCTTCCTCGCGCTCGCCTACGATGCTTGGCTTATGTACCTTCTATTCCTCAACCTGCAGATTTTTTTCGCTATATAGTATTGACTTAATAAATACCGTGTGATAGAATAAAAGAAAAGGGCAACGAGCAGCGTGCCCGAAGCAGAGGATTTTATAATAATTTTCAAAATTTTAAAATTTTATCGCGCAGAGGGCACCAAAAAAGCGGTGTACCCCTGCGCGTTTTTTGAATGTTTTTAGGATAAGTTGTTAATGAATTGTGAATTACAAAATAATTTTTAAAAATCATGAACATTTTTTCCAAAGTTTGAAGAAATTTGCAAAGAAAATAGGTATTATTATATAGAGCACAAAATTTGTGCAGCTCGTGTGAGGAGGATAATATGAAAAAGATCTATCTTATTTTTAACGAATTCGCTTTCAGTGAACATAGCCGCACACGCGGTGAGTCGGAGAGTTAGATTAAATTTTGAAAGGAGAAAAGCTATGAATAAAATAATTATATCATTAACTCTTGTATTTTTAGTTTTTAGTCTTACAGCTTGTCCGGGAGCTAACCAAAGATCAATATACTTAACCTATAACTCGTACGGTGATATGCTTGAGTTTGCCTCTCAGCACAATCAGGTATGTCAATCGGACAACTGTAAGCTTTTTATGTTTGATTTTGATAAATATGATGATGTTACTTTGGAATATTATTATGTGTCATTTATGTGGTTTGCTAAAGGATGGGATTATTTCGCGCCTGTAGTGGAAGACAAAATACCAGCTGAACACTTTGAGGGGCACAATGCCTGTAAATACACGATGGACGCAGTTACGGAAGAGGGAGAAGCTCTTGATAATGCGTATATTATTGACTGTTATGGCACATATATACCGGAATACGAAATTGAAAATAATCCATCCGAAATAATAAAAAGAGAGCTGAACAAAAAAGATAATGCGGATGACGAATACTACAAAAGCAAATTTTTAGCGTTTGGCGATAGCGGTGTCGGGATCGAATTTAATATTACTCATTATCACAAAGCAACCGAAGAAGAGCTTGAGGATATAGTTTGGGTTTTTATGAATAATATGTTGGTCATTGAATAACAGGAGGGAATTCTAATGAAAAGAATAATTATAGCATTAATTCTTGTATCTTTAGTTTTTTCCCTTACGGCTTGTCCGGGTGGGATAAGGGCACAAGTAGATCGAACCAGAGAATTTGAATCACACGAAGATCTTGTTGAGTTCGTTGAAAAGTATAGTTCTCAAAACGACGGCTTTGTAGAAACGTTCGTGTCGTTCGATTTTGGCGATAGCGCAACGGTAAAGCCATACCGTTATTATCTTCATACAATCCAATTATTAAAAAAGCATTGGCTAACGGGAGATATAGTCAGCGAAGAAATATATGCAAAAGGTCACTCAAACGGCTTTGTCAGTGAATTTGTTTTTTATGATGATGTAGTTGGCGCTCAGATCGTATGCGAATACATTACGTCTAAGACGGAAAATTTTTATCAAAATGATGAAATATCAATATCATTTGAAAAAAGCTACCTCGAAAACAGTGCCTTGAATGATGGCAAAATTCTTTATGACGATTTTTACGAGATAAGAACAGTTGATATTGAAAATGCTAAGTATGAGAATAGATACAATTATTTATATCTATATCAAATAAAAATAAACGGAGAGGATAAGATTTCGGTTAAAATTGCTTCAAAAATCGAGCTCCCAAAAGAAAAGCTCGGTGAGCTTTGTGAGATATTGTTGGATAGTATTGTGATAATTAATACGGAGGTTTGAGATGAAAAGATATTTAGCGGTTATTGCTGTGATTATTGCTTTTTTAGCAACTTTATGCACGAATATAACAGTTTGGGCGGAAGACAATGCGGAAAATACATATGATGAAGCAACTGATGTAGGCCCTGAAACAAGTCTTGTCACTGATGATGAAATTGAAAATTGTATGATTATTGGAACGGGCAATTATGATCAAGAGGTGATACTATTTTTAGATAATTATGCAACATACTACTTTTCAGAATTGACAAATAATTTTGGGAATAATTATATTGGATCATGTTCCTATACAGCTGCGGCTATGCTTTTATCGTACTATGATACTTATTGGGATGATGGAATAATACCAGAGCATTATGAAAAAAACAGGCTCAGTTTTAACAATTCTTTGCCAATTAGCAGTCAAACAAATTCACCTGGGATTCTTAGGGAGACAGTTCCCCAAAATGTAGATTATTCTTCATTTGTAGAGTCAAACAAGGATCAATATTTCCATCTTAAATTGATAAGTATAGGATTAGAAACAGGAATAGACCTTTTGGGCGACTACGTTTTGTTTCCGAATTCAGTTAAAGATTTATTAGAGTATTACTTTTATGATATATTAGAATACGACTCATCCGATGTGACGGTTGATCATATTACGGGATTTGAAGATGTGCGTGAATATGCTATAAATAAAGTAAAACAAGGTATTCCCGTTTTTGTTAGTGCTACTAATCCGGAGGGTAGTGCACATTCATTTATAATATACGATTATAATGAGGAAGATGATGAGTTGTATTGTCACATGGGGTGGAAAAATCAACTGAATAGCGATGGAGATTATTTAACAACTCACGTTTCTTTTTCTAGTATTGAGTATACGTTATTTGAAGGTGCGGTTAGCATTTCATTTAATACAGAACATTCGCACTCTGATAATTATGTTGATGTAAGCAATAATACATACTGCTCCTGCTATTTTTCTTGCCACCCGGAGCACGAGCATATTTATGAATCGGTGAATAATACTTATCACACGTATTCCTGTCAGTGTGAGCCGCAGGGAGCGCAGATCGAACACGATATGTATTTGTCGATGTCGGTAGGTACAAATCAACACGGATATAAATGCTGTGATTGCGGATATATTGACGAGGACACAGTTGAAGAACATTCCTTCGATTATTGGGTATATCAGGATCTCACGAGGCACAGAAGCTTGTGCGAATGCGGAGCGAGAGGAGATTCTGTTGCATTCCACTGGTTCAGGACATCGGAGGATAATCCGGAGCTGATGATATGCTCGGGATGCGGATTTACGAAG
>JAFXKD010000039.1 GCA_017531925.1 Clostridia bacterium
AACTCGTGTAGGGACGCACTGTGTGCGTCCGAGCAAACATCCGCCCATCGCAAACCCCACGGCTGTGCGTCATCCTGAGCGTAGCGAAGTTTTGCTGAGGGAGCCCTGCACTTTTGAACGCATCATAACAATCAATCGAAGCGACCCGATGCAAAACCTGCACAACGTGCTGGGATCTACGAAGAAGTCTTTGTGACTTTCCAAAGGCAAAGTTACTTTTCCACGGATACGGACGCACACAGTGCGTCCCTACGAATTTGTGCGAACCGCAATAAAGCCTCCCTTCGACAGGGAGGTGGCAAAATCTTTGATTTTGACGGAGGGAGTTCCCCTTCTAAAACAAAACTCACTTTCTCCTACAAGCCGGCGGGAGCAAGACAGTCGCCCTACGTTGAGGATAACGGCGGGTGCACGGAGTGCCCCCTACACAAGTTAGTGCGTAGCCGTGGATTACGGGGGGGGCGGAAATCTTCTTTCCGTTTGTTATCCTTTGGACGATGCGCTTGGGCTTTGCAAAAAATAAAGGGATCTTCTCGATCCCTTTAAATAAATATTTGATCAATCAACGTAGTAATTGGGGAAAAGTCTTTCCCAGACCTTGCGGCAGCCGTAGGTATCAGCCATCGAGGAGTGGGCAACGCCCTCCCATTCGATCTCAAAGCAAGCCATGGCGTCGGTGAGGCTCGCGTGGACAAGCTCGGGATGGTTCTCATGCATATATCTTACGTACTCAAAAGCGCAGCAGCGGATCTTGGATTTCAACTCCGCCTGCTCTGCGGCTGTTTCGTAGATATGTCTTATATGACTGTAATCCGTGGAAACTCCGTAAGCGATTATATTGTCCGCGCCCGCAAAGATCTCCTTTATCTCGGGGATAAGCTCCTCAAGAGTGGGCGCATCCTCAACCATAGCGGGAGTTATTCCGTGAATCTTTTCGGTCTTTTTCCATTTCTGCGTGTGGGTGGGCTTGACGAGTGTGTTCATTATGATCTTGCCCGTGCCGTCAATAATGGAAATCGAAAGTATCTCGTCCCTATCGTAAAAGCCCGTAAGCTCAAGGTCGAAGAAAAGCACCTTCTCCCTCTTCATACCAAAGCTTTGCGCGCGGTATTCGTTTCCTATCCTTCTGCGCTCGGCGAGATCCTTTTCGTAGCAGGACTCACAGAGCTTTTTCTTATAGCGCACGTGCTGACCGCACTGAACGCACATAAGGGGCTGGCGGATGCAGGTCTTTTTGTCGTAAAAATAGACTCTTTCTCCGTCCTTTTTAAGTGAAAATCCAACGGGCTCCTCAACCGCCTCGTAATGAAGCTGAGCGAGTCTTTCCTTTGTGAAAAATCCGTAGGATGCGGCGCGGCGCGTGCTCATTCTCTCAATAACCGTGCCCGAAGGAAGGACCTCGATCTGCTCCTTCTGATAGCTGAAGTGCCAATCGTCAACGTCCGCCTCTTCAACTGTGTCGGGGCTGAAATAGAAGATGACCGTTTCGTCATCGTTTTCCTTGAACGCACAAGGAAGCGCAGTGGATCTCAAATGATATTTTTTAAGCTCTGCGCGTGTAAGGTACTGCTTTGCCTTCGCGGTGTCGTCGCTTATCGCGGAAATTATCACACCGGGGCGTAATTGCAACGTTTTTCTCAAAATAATTCTCCGTATATATATAAAATGATGGATCATACTTGGGGGCATTATCAAAAAACACCAAAAGTCAGTATAACATATTTTCGCCTCTTTTTCAAGAGGCATTTATAAAATTATTGGAGAATTTTGGAGAAGCGAATGATCCCCTTTGTTAATACTCGTTGACAAGGCGGGATAAATCTGCTATAATGTTTTAGCTGATGACCTCGGAAGGAGGTAGATTTATGAATTTTTACGATACGGTGGCGGCTCTTTCCTCTCCGGCAGGCAAGGGCGGAGTTGCCGTTATAAGAATATCGGGCGCAGAGGCGGTCGTGATAGCCGATCGCGTATTTAAGTGCGCCTCGGGGAAGAGAGTATCCGAGCTTTCTCCCAATTTTATGGCTTACGGAAGCATAATTTCGGACGGTAAGGCGATCGATGACGGCTTGATAGTCAGATTTGCCGCGCCGCGTTCGTTTACGGGCGAGGACACGGTGGAGATAAACTGCCACGGCGGGATCTACGTTACCGAGAGGGTGCTTTCTGCGGTGTTTGCGGCGGGCGCAAGACCTGCGCAGGCGGGAGAGTTCACAAGGCGCGCGTTCGTCAACGGAAAGCTTGCTCTGTCGCAGGCGGAGGCTCTCGGAAATCTGCTTGAGGCAAGGAACGATGCTCAGCTCACGCTTGCGCGCTCCGCTATGGGCGGAAAAATAAAGGCGGCTTGCGACGGTATATACAAAAAGCTCGTCTCCCTCGTTTCACAGGTTTACGCGCGGGTGGATTATCCCGAGGAGGACCTTGCGGATATGAGTGCCGACGAGATGGCGGCGGCGGCTCGCGAGATACTCGCAGATCTTGAGAAGCTGCAAAGCACTTACAAAACAGGACACGCGATGATGGAAGGTGTGAGGACCGTCATCTGCGGCAAGCCTAACGTTGGAAAGAGCAGTATTTATAATCTTCTTGTCGGCTACGATGCCGCGATCGTTACCGAGATCGAGGGAACGACTCGCGATCTAATTTCCGAAACGGTCAGCCTTGGCAGAGTTACGCTGCGCCTCGTTGATACGGCGGGAATACGCGCGACGTCCGATAGGGTTGAGAGCATTGGTGTTGAGAGAGCGAAGCGATCCCTTGCCGATGCGGAGCTTATCTTAGCCGTTTTTGACAATTCGCGCCCGCTTGACGCAGAAGATCTTGAAATTATGGACGAAATTAATCGACAAAATGCGACAAAGATCGCAATTATCAATAAAAATGATGAAAATTCTATGATTTCAGAAAATGAAATATACAAAAACTTCACCCACGTTATCAAGATATCTGCAAAGAATGAATATAATATTGAAGAGTTGAAAGATCTTATTGAGGAGTTATATATAAATGAGGAGATAGACGTGTCTGCGGACGCAGTTCTGATAAACGCGCGCCAGAACGCTTCTCTCTCTCTTTCATCAAAGCATCTTTCTCTTGCGCTCGATGCTCTGGAGCTTGGACTTTCTCCCGACCTCGCGGGAGTTGATATCGAGCTTGCAATGAGCCACCTTGCCGAGATAGACGGCAGGGAGGTGGGCGAGGATATCGTTTCCGAGATCTTTTCACATTTCTGCGTGGGAAAATAATGGGCAAATTTAATGCCTATATATATTAATTTTGAAAGAAACAATTGGTTAAAAAAGGTAAAATTCACAAAGTTAACAATTTGTTAATAATTGAACAAAAAAATGTTCACACATTAAAGAGGCTTTTAGTGTATAATTACGCTGTAATTCTTTAAATATGGAGGTTTAAGAATGTTTACTAACAAAAACAAATTGATCGGCTTTATCGCTCTTATCGTTGTTGTTGTTCTTGTGGCTTCCGCTGCTATCGCTCTTATCGCAGATGGCTCTACAAAGAAGGCACTTAAGGACGCTCAGGCTAAGATCGAAGAGCTCGAAAGCGCACTTGACGGCGCAGATTCAGATCTTGCAGCAGCTGAAAAGGCTCTCAATGATCTCAAGGCTCAGCTTGCTACAGCTGAGGGTAACATTTCCGGACTTGAAAAGCTCGTTGAAAAGTACGAGGAGCTTCTTTCCAGCTGGACAGCTACCACACCCGAAATCCGTGCATTTATCCAGAACGAAATCAACCCCGTTTACGACGGTATGATCGAAGCTATCAACAACGGTTACGTTGCTGATGTTGACGCTGAAGACGTTATGAACGAGAAGATGGATCTTGTTATCTGGGCTCTCAGAAGTGCTGATCTTACAGCAGTTCGCGCTGAGCTTGAAGAGAACAAGGCTAAATTCGACGAGCTCAGACTCGACCTTACTCTCGATGCTATGATCGAGGCAGTTAAGGAAGGCGGCGTTACATACGATCCCGACGATAAGCCCGGTATCGAGGCTTGTGAGGATTACCTTGCTAAGCATCCTGTTCTTCAGAACAATGCTACAAAGGACTACGAGGGTCAGATCGCAGAGCTCAACGCTCAGTACGATGCTGCTAAGAAGGCATACTTCGCAGAGAAGTTCATCGCTGAGGTTGCTAAGGTTGATCCCGCAGTTGATGGTAACACATACGTAACTCTTGACACAGATACAACAGCTGTTAAGGCTGCTTGGGACGAACTCGTTGCAGTTTGCGCTGACGAGGCTGAGGCTCTTGCACTTACAGGTGTTCAGGCTGCTCACGACGTATGGACTAAGGTTGAGGCGCGTCTTGTACAGCTTGCAAACGCTAAGGTTGCAGCTGACGATCTCAACGCTAAGATCGCAGGCGTTACTGTTGAAGCTACTGTTGCTACAGGCAACATCATCAAGGCTCTCAAGGCTGACGTTGCTGCTTGGGGCACAACATACGCAATCGATAAGACACTCGAGCCTCTTAACTGGTTCGTAAATGACGATGCATTTGCTGCTCTTGACGCAGCTTACGATGAGGCAATTGCTAATCTCAAGGCTCTCCACGATGCTCTCCTTGAGGCTCTTAAGGCTGAGGACTTCGTTCACATCACAATCAACTCTGAGGCTGCTGTAAAGGCTGCTGAGGATGCATACAATGCAGTTGCTAAGTATCAGGACGTTGAGGCTCTCGTAGATTGCAACGGCACAATGGCTGAGCACAAGGCTGCTATCGACGCTGCTAAGGCTCTCCTTGCAGAAAAGCTCGCTCTCGTTAACGAGATCCGCGCTCTCATCGACGCTATGGAAAAGGCTGGTTACACAGAGGTTCTTGTATCCGTTCTTGAGCAGAACATTGCTGTAATCGACGCTAAGGTTGACCTCTTCCTTCAGGGAACAGACAACGTTATCGAGCACCTTAACACAGCTGAGAAGAACTATGTTGAGGCTCTTGAGGCTGTAAGACTTTACGACAACAGAGCTAAGGCTCTCGATATGATCGAGACAGTTCAGAACGAGTACTTCCCTGTAAACGTTTACGACGCAGCTAGCCAGCTCAGAACACTCGTTGACACAGCTGAGACAGAGGCTGAGATCGACAAGTGGGCAGTTAAGGAAAACGTTGAGAACTACTACGACACATTCCTTGCAGAGAAATAATTTCTCAAAATAGTAAACAAAACTGAATATATTTGGGGAAACGGCTTGCCGTTTCCCCTTCAGTTTTTTATATGTAAATTTGCCACGATAAATTGGGGTTTAGCTGGAGTTAGTTAGAAGAAAAAGACGCTTTTCGAGAAAAGCTTGGCAAAAGCTTAAAATAGCTTTGCCCAGTACCCGTTTAGTCTGTGCTGAGTCCACAGATTTCGCGCAAATTGTACCAATAAATTGGTACTGAAAATTTTTCTCGTCACCTCGAAAAATTATAATTTGCTACACGGCGCGAAGCCGATTTGTAAGAGATAATGGCTACACTTTACATAAGCAAATTACAGATTTTTAAAGCGCCTGTTAAAATGCTTTAAAAATCGTTATGTGTTGCTCCGCAACACAATTTGCGCGAAATCTTGCCGCGAAGCTGATTAAGTTTTAAGGGGTTATAGGGGAACTTTTTCAAAAGTTCCCCTAAATTCCAAGTAAACTAACTAATATATAAATCAAAATTTAAAAAGTCGTTTTATTATTGGGTATTGCAATGTTAATAAATGTGTGATAAAATAATTATGTATGTACATTATTATTATTATATAAAGGAGAAAACAAAATGAGCGATATTAAGGATATAAGACTTGCGCCCTCGGGACACGACAAGATCAATTGGGTGGCGTCATATATGCCCATTTTAAATACCATTAAGGAAGATTTTATCAAAAATCAGCCGTTCAAGGGGTTCAAGATCTCAATGTCCATTCATCTTGAGGCAAAGACCGCGTATCTTGCGACCGTTCTCAAGGCGGGCGGAGCAGAGGTCTGGGTCACAGGCTGCAATCCTCTCTCAACGCAGGACGACGTTGCGGCGGCTCTTGTTGATATGGGCTTTGAGGTAAACGCGTGGCGCGGAGTTTCAAACGAGCAGTATGAGGAGCATCTCAAAAAGACGCTCTCGCTTTGCCCCGAGCTTATGATAGACGACGGCGGCGACCTTACGCATCTTATTCACGGTGAATGCCGCGACTATGCGAAAAATCTCATCGGTGGATGCGAGGAGACGACAACGGGAATCCACCGTCTTTTCGCGCGTCAGCGCGCGGGACTTCTCGATTACCCGATGATCGACGTTAACGATGCAGACTGCAAGCATCTTTTTGACAACCGTTACGGCACGGGACAGTCAACGCTTGACGGCATTATGAATTCAACCAACCTCATTATTGCCGGAAAGACCGTGGTTATCGCGGGCTACGGCTGGTGCGGTAAGGGTATGGCTATGCGTGCCAAGGGTATGGGCGCGATCGTTGTGGTTACTGAGATCGATCCCATCAAGGCACTTGAAGCAACGATGGACGGATTTACCGTTATGCCCATGGACGAGGCGGCTAAGATCGGTGATCTTTTCGTTACTCTCACGGGCTGCAAGGACGTTATCCGCCGTGAGCATCTTGAGGTGATGAAGGACGGCGCGCTACTTTCAAACAGCGGTCATTTCGACGTTGAGATCGACAAGATCGCGCTTTCCGATATGGCGGTCGAGGAGTGGCAGAGAAAGCCCAATATCCGCGGCTACAGAATGCCCGACGGCAGAATTTTAAATCTTCTTGCCGAGGGACGTCTTGTAAATCTTGCGGCGGGCAACGGTCATCCCGCTGAAATTATGGATATGTCCTTTGCAATTCAGGCGAAGGGACTTGAATATCTCGCTAAGAACCGCGGCAAGCTTGAAAATAAGGTTTACGCAGTTCCTGCGGAGATCGACCGAGAGGTTGCGGAGATCAAGCTTCGCGCGAACGGAATTAAGATAGACTATCTCTCCGACGAGCAGAAGGCATATCTTGCCGCGGCGGAGTAGAAGTTAGTTGAATTGTATCTACTTTTTTCGAGAAAAAGTAGCCGGCAACCCCCAAAACTCGACTGCGCTCGTTTCGGGGAACCCCGGCGCGCAAAAAAGCTTTAAAGCGCTTTGCCCGATAGCCATTTAATCTGCGCTGAGCCGGCTAAATCCGCGCAAATTGTGTCAACAAGTTGACACGTAACGATTTTCTCGTTCCCTCGAAAATCTGTAATTTGCTACCGATGGATAGGGATATCGCGAGCGAAAATACGCGTGAATACTCTGCTTCCCATTGTTGAGGGAAGGTAACCGCAAAGTGGTGGGAGAATTCTACGATTAATGTAACATTAATGCTGAATAGGTTAAGACATGGCAAGGTTTCTAACGCTTCGATTTATTCATTGAATGCACAAAATATGAGGGAAAGGATAATATATATGAAAAGAATTTTGGCAATTGTTTTGTTGTTTAATCTCCTTTTAACTCTGTTAGGGTGCGAAATGTCCATCGATCCCAACGAAGGGATAATTGAGGGCGGTTTAATCAGAGGAAACTGCGTCACAGAAATATCTGATGCGGAATTTGAGCTGCGAATGTCTTTTGTAGCGGAAGCTGAGAAGTGGCTGGGCGCAAACTCATTAGATGGAAGTCATAAACCGATTCTCACAATTTACAATAATCATACCCCCTTGGCGCAAGGATACATGGTTAAGGAAACGGATAAGTGGTGTGCAACATTTGTTTCCGCCATCGCAATATCTATGGATTTAACTGACATCATTCCTACTGAGTGTGGATGTCAAAGGCAGATTGGATTGTTTGATGATCTCGGATGTTGGGAAGAGCGTGACGATTATATGCCGTTGCCCGGTGATATAATTTTCTACTGTACAGGCAACAAGTTATTTGGTGACTGTATCGGTTGGTCCGACCATGTTGGAATCGTTGTTGGCACACGCTTTGGTTGGATTCAAGTTATTGAAGGCAATGTAAATGACACGGTAACTTATCGATACATAATGGTTAATGATCTTTCTATTCGTGGTTTTGGCATTCCGAATTTTTCATCTAAAGTCTAATATTCACTAATAAATACAAAAAAGATTGGAGCGTACTATGAAATTGCCCGATTACGTTCAAAATTGCATAGAATTGCTTGAAAAGTCGGGCTTTTCGGCTTACGCGGTGGGCGGAGCGGTACGCGACAGTCTTATCGGTGTTTGCCCGAACGACTGGGACGTGACGACGAGCGCGACTCCGGGCGAGATCTTGTCCGTTTTTGCGGACTATCGCACCGTTCCCACGGGCATAAAGCACGGCACGGTAACGGTTTTGTTTGAGAGCGGCGGCGCGCTTGTGCCGATCGAGGTGACGACCTTCCGCGTGGACGGGGATTATCTTGACAGCCGCCATCCTGCGAGTGTTTCGTTCTCGCGTAACGTTCGCGACGATCTTTCGCGCCGTGATTTCACCGTGAACGCGATGGCTTACAGCGAGCGCGAGGGGCTGATCGATGCTTTTGGCGGCGAGGCTGATTTGAAGCGCGGAATTATCCGCACGGTAGGGGATGCGGAGCAGAGATTTTCCGAGGATGCGCTCAGAATTTTGCGAGCCTTTCGGTTTGCGGCTCAGCTCGGCTTTGAAATTGAGGAAAAAACGCTCATTGGCGCGAAAAATACCGCGCATTTGCTTAAAAACATCGCGCGCGAGAGGATCAGCGCGGAGCTTAAGCGGCTTCTTGCATCGCGCGGGGTGGTCTATGCGCTTGAAAAAATGGTGGAATGCGGCGTGTGGGGGGCGATCTTCGATGCTCCCGAGCCACAGGGCGAGCTGATAAAGTCACTCGCGCGGCTTTCGGACGGCAGCTTTGAGCTGAGAATGGCGGTGATCTTGAATGAGATCGGCGCAGAGCAGGGAATTTTGGAATCCCTGCGGCTCTCGAACGGCGAAAAGAGGCTGGTCACAAGGCTTTGTGATGTCCGTGATTTTGAGATTTGCGGGAATATTGGCAGATCGGCGCGGCATTTTCTGCAGCTTTACGGCAACATTTTGCCGCGTGCTTTAGAAGCTTTGCGTTTTTATAGGGGAAACGCGGACTCTCTTTTGGCGGCGGTGCTTGAGGAGAGCAAAAAAAAGCTGCCGCTAACGGTCTCGGAGCTTGCACTCAAGGGAGGGGACATTTTACCTCTTGCGGGCGGCGACCACAGACGCGTGGGGGAGATCTTAAAGCTTCTTTTGGAGCGCGTGATCGACGATCCTTC
Source organism: Clostridia bacterium (assembly GCA_017531925.1). GTDB lineage: Bacteria > Bacillota > Clostridia > Oscillospirales > CAG-272 > RGIG4608. The sequence goes on from JAFXKD010000039.1 coordinate 9,261, forward strand.
GCTGAATGAGAAAGAAAAATTGATTGAAATAGCAAAAAAGAGCCTCGAATGAGGCTCTATTTTGTTGGGCGCGCGTGGTTGCGGGGGGGTGCGCTTAAACTCGTAGGGGGGCACTCCGTGCACCCGCATTCGTGAGAAAAGTTACTTTTGTTTTAAAACTCTCCCACCACCACTTCGTGGTCCCCCTCCCTCGACAGAGGGAGGCGTGGGTTGTGCCGTTGCCCTTAGCGTAGGGCGGTGGCTTGCTTCCGACGGTCTGCGGTGAGTATAAACCTCGGCTCCGCGCCGAATGCTTGCATTCGCGGAACCCGCGCGTCATCCTCGAGGGAGCATCTTTTCACGCTTGCGTTAAAAGGGGCGACCGAAGGATCTTGCGCGGCGTACAAACTCGTAGGGGCGCACTGTGTGCGTCCGTATCCGTGGGGAAAGTAACTTTTGCTTTAGAAAAGGGGAACTCCCTCCGGCTCGCAGGCTCGCCACCTCCCTGTCGAAGGGAGGCTCAATTTAGTTCGTCCTTGCGGGTAAGAGCGTAGCCGTGGGGTTTGCACTTTGCATTTTGCATTTAGCGGGTGCCCCGCGCGCGAATATTTGTCGCGTTGCGCCCGACACCAAGGGTGTCATTCTCGAGCGCAAGCGAAGAATCTTGGGCGCGACTCCCCTGTGGATGAGGCTGGTTAGCGCGCATCCGTCAATTTTGCGCTTTGCAGTCTGCTTTTTATATTAATAGTTCACACTTTAGATAAATGTGTGAACCGCTTTTTGTGTAGTTTTAACGAATTTTCCAAAAACGACTTTTTTTGCGCGTTTTAGTCCCGACAAATGTTGACAATATATTTATTATTTGCTAAAATGAGTATTGATAGGACATACATTTATCTATTGTATGAACCTACGTGAAATTTTTTGTTTTAAGGAGAACGCATCATGAGAAACACCAAAAAGGGCTTTACCCTCGTTGAATTGCTCGTTGTTATAGCAATTCTCGCAGTCCTCGCAACCGTATCCGTTGTTGGATACACATCCTTTATTAACCGTGCAAATGAAAGCACAGCTCAGCAGGAACTCGTTCAGCTTCGCGATTATGCAATTGCTGTTGATATGACTTCCGGCGTAGGCGATTTGAATGGCGTTGTTGACGCTGATGAAGCTGCTGTAGCTATTAGTGAAACAGGCGTTGGAGAAAAGGCAGTTGTTGGTAACGACGGAACTGTAGTTAAGTACACTGTAAACGGCGCATCTGCATATTGGACACTTGCTAATGGCAAGGTTGAAACAGCTTCTGAATATACTGGCACATTTACCGCTGATGAAACAACACCCGATGAAGGTGGCGAAGAAGGTGGCGAAACTGGTGGCGATGATAATACAGGTGATGACGCACAGACTACTCCTACAACAGTAACTGTTACTATTGCAGGTCATGCTGATAGTGAAGGTTGGGAAAATAGTGTTCAATATACATCTCTTGTTATGGATAGCAATATAACAGTTACTGTTTCTGGTGGAGCCAATACAGGTAAGTATTATACCTCTGGTACAAACTGGAGACTTTACTCTTCAGAAAACGCTACAATGACTGTTACAGCATCAGAAGGAAAGACTATAAAAACTGTAAAAGTAACATATACTGTTAATAGCGAGGGTGTATTGCAATACAACACTACAACTATTGAATCCGATAATGTAGTAACGGTAGATGCAAATTCTATTACATTTAATGTAGTTGATATTGGATCGAACGAAACAAAGGGTCAAGCAAGAGTTACAGCTATCGAGGTTACTTATCAGTAATTTGATTTAAATTAAATAATACAGCCCACCCTCGTGGTGGGCTTTTCTTATTTTCTTGTAAGGGGGAGAAAATGCAAAATGCGGGGGCGGGATTTCGCGCAGAGGGAGGCGAGGGTTGTGCCGTTGCCCTCAACGTAGGGCGCCTGTCTTGCTCCCGCCGGTTTGCGGGAAAAGTAAGTTTTATTTTGGAAGGGAAACTCCCTCACCGCCTACGGCGGAGCTCCCTCGCGGAAGGAGCCTTTTGTAAGGCAACCATTTTCGCATAGCCGCGGGGTTTGCGGTGGGCGAAAACCTCGGCTCCGCGCCGAATGCTTGCATTCGTGGAAACCGCGCTGAATGCTTGCATTCTTGGAATCCGTGCGTCATCCTCGAGGGAGCAACGCGACCGAAGGATCTTGCGCGGCGTACAAACTCGTAGGGGCGCACTGTGTGCGTCCGTATCCGTGGGGTTTGTATTTTCATTTTGCATTTTGCGGGTGCACGGAGTTCGCCCCTATGGGTTTGATGAGAAAGCCGATCGTAAGTGCTGGCGGCGTTCTCCTCATCCACCGCGAGCGGTCCCCCTTCCCCGCTGGGGAAGGCTTGGGTTGTGCCCCTACACAAGTTAGTGCGTAGCCGTGGGGTTTGCATTTTGCATTTTGCATTTTGTAATCCGCATTTATTATTTGATTTTACAAAAAATTAACAATAATAATTTTTTTAAATTTTTTCAAAAAACCTCTTGACAACCCAAAAAAATGGTGCTATAATACACTCAAATAAAAAAGACGTTTGAGCAAAAAGAGCACAGGAGGAAGTACCTTCAGAGAGTCGGCGGTTGGTGTGAGTCGGCGGTGAGTAGCCCTGTTGCGTACCTTTTGCAAGTTGTGTGTTGAACGCGGGAGACCTCTCGTAAGTAGGCGCAACGGCTGTCCCCGTTACAGGACGTAGGCTTTGATAGAAGCCGGTAAGGACTAAATCGCGAGGTTTAGTTGAAGCAGAGTGGTAACACGGTCTTTTCGTCCCTGCATCCTTTATAGGATGGGGGATTTTTTAGTTACCGTTCAAAAAATATTTTTTTGAATTGCCGATAATTTCGGCGGGAAAGGAACACACTATGAAAAAATTAGTAGCAATCACACTCACACTCGTACTTTTACTTACATCCTGCTTTATTCTGACAGGCTGTCCCGATAACAATGACGGAAAATTCACCGTCGGCGTTTGTCAGCTCGTTCAGCACGCGGCTCTCGACCAGGCAACGCAGGGCTTCGTTGATGCTCTCAAGGCTGAGCTTGGCGAGGAGAACGTTGAGATAGAAATAAAATACGCGTCCGGCGACACCAACGTTTGCAATACGATCATTACCGATTACGTTTCTAAAAAGGTCGATCTCATTATGGCTAACGCAACTCCCGCGCTTCAGTCCGCGGCAAGTGCGACGCTTGATATCCCGATCCTTGGTACGTCCGTTACAGAATACGGCGTTGCTCTCGGAATCGACAATTTCAGCGGCGTAGTTGGCGGAAACATCTCCGGCACGAGCGACCTTGCTCCCCTCGATCAGCAGGCTCAGATGATCCTTGATTTTCTCCCCGACGTTGAAAAGGTAGGCATCGTTTTCTGCTCTGCAGAGGCAAATTCCCGTTACCAGGTTGACGAAATGACAAAGCATCTTAATGCTTTGGGCGTTGAGGTAAGAGAGTTCTCCTTCTCCGACTCCAACGATATCTCCGCATCCGTCGAAGCCGCTTGCGCTTGGAGTGATGCGCTCTACATTCCCACTGACAACAAGGCTGCTGATAATACCGAGCTTATAGGTAATATCGTTAAGGAACACAGAATTCCTGCGTTCACAGGTGAAGAAAATACCGCAAAGGGCTGTGGCGTTGCATCTCTTACAATCAGCTACTACGATCTCGGCGTTCAGACCGGTCAGATGGCTGCTAAGATCCTCAAGGGTGAGGCTGATATCTCCACTATGAAGATCGAATACGCTCCCGCTACAAAGAAATTCAATCCCGAAATGTGCGAATTTTTGGGACTTACAGCTCCCGAGGGCTACGTAGCTATGGATATTGAATAATACCGATCAATCTAACTAAAAAAGGAATTTATTATGGAACACTTATTTGGCGCTCTTCCGGGTGCCGTCTCCCTTGGACTTATCTGGGGAATAATGGCTATCGGCGTGTACATCACGTTCAAAATACTTGCAATATCCGACCTTACGGTTGACGGCTCCATCTGTACGGGCGCGGCAGTATGCACTATGCTTATGACCGCGGGCGTTGACCCTTGGGTGTCTATGCTTTGCGCGACCCTTGCGGGCGGTCTTTGCGGTCTCGTTACGGGACTTTTACACACGGTTTTGGATATCCCCGCCATCCTTGCGGGAATTTTGACTCAGCTCGCGCTCTGGAGCATCAACCTCAAAATAATGGGGCAGGCGAACAGACCGCTCTCGGCGAGAAATTTCCCCGTTATCATTACGCAGATGAAGACCGAGGAGGCGATATTTACCCTCGTTCTTATCGCGGGCGCAATAATAGGATTGCTTTATTGGTTCTTTGGCACGGAGCTTGGATGCTCCATCCGTGCGACCGGCTGCAACATCAATATGAGCCGCGCGCAGGGAATAAATACCGAGCTTAACAAGGTCTTGGGACTTATGATATCAAACGGCTTGGTGGCTCTCTCCGGTGCGCTTCTTGCTCAGTATCAGGGCTTTGCGGACGTGAATATGGGCAGAGGCGCGATCGTTATCGGACTTGCGGCGATAGTTATCGGTGAGACGGCATTCGCAAAAATCGCCCGCAATTTCGCGGTGCGCCTTTGCGGTGTGCTTCTCGGCGGCGTGATCTACTACGTTGTATATCAGGTCATCGTATTCCTCGGAATCGATACCGACCTTCTGAAGATGCTTTCCGCCGTTGTGGTAGCTATCTTCCTCGGTGTTCCGAATCTCAAGAAAAAATATTTTTCCAAGGTAAGCAAAAAACGCGCGAAGGAGGCAGGGGAAAATGCTTGAAATTAAGAATATTTCCAAAACCTTCAACGCGGGTACGATAAATGAAAAAAGAGCGTTAAAGAACGTCTCTCTTACACTTAATGACGGCGATTTTGTCACCGTTATCGGCGGAAACGGTGCAGGTAAATCCACGCTTCTTAACGCGATCTGCGGCACGTGGCGAGTTGACGAGGGTGAGATAATCATCGACGGCAAGGACGTTACTCTGACGGCGGAGCATAAGCGCGCGAAGTATCTCGGCAGAGTTTTCCAGGACCCTATGATGGGAACTGCCGCAGATATGGAGATCCAGGAGAATCTCGCACTTGCGAAGCGACGCGGAAAAAAGCGCGGGCTCGGCTGGGGCATCTCCAAAAACGAGAGGGAAGAGTACCGCGAGCTGCTTGCAACTCTCGGACTCGGACTTGAGGACAGAATGACGAGCAAGGTGGGACTTCTCTCGGGCGGTCAGCGACAGGCAGTTACACTTCTTATGGCTGCTATGGCGGAGCCAAAGCTTTTGCTTCTCGACGAGCATACCGCGGCACTTGACCCCAAGACCGCCGAAAAGGTGCTTGAAATAACTGAGGAGATAGTTAATAAAAATCATCTTACCACTCTTATGATCACTCATAATATGCGCGACGCGATAAAGCACGGAAACCGCCTTATTATGATGCACGAGGGAAGGGTGATCGTTGACGTTTGCGGTGAGGAGAAGAAAAACCTCACGGTTGAGGATCTCCTTGAAATGTTCAACAGAGCGAGCGGCAAGGAATTCGCCTCCGACCGCGCGATGCTTTCCTAAAGTAAAATCAAAACAGTATAAAAGTCAAGAGCCTCTCGTTCGAGAGGCTCTTTTTTGATTTAGAAAGAAAGCTTGGGTTTTGGGTGCCTATTGTGTTTTGAATACTCCCGCGAGATTGAAATATTTTTTGACAAAAAATATTTACAAATGCGAAAAAAAGTGATAAAATGTTTTCAAACCCAGTTGGGAGGTGCTTTTATGTATTCACAATTACACGAATTATTCAAGGATCAAGTTGGCGGAACAGTTTTTACCTGCTTCAGCATCTGGCATTTTCTTTATATGGCAGTTATCTTTGGCTCGGTTATTGCGACCATCTGCCTTTTGTGGAACAAAGGTGAAAAATCCAAAAAACGTGCGGTAGATATTGCCATTGGAATTGCATTTGGTCTGTATATGGCTGATTTCTTTCTTATGCCCTTCGCATATGGTGTAATTGATATTGATAAATTGCCTTTTCATGCGTGTACATCTATGTGCATAATGAATTTTTGGTGCAGACACAATAAATTTTTGGCAAGATTCAAAACTCAATTTGCGCTTATTGGACTTATTTCAAATATAATTTACGTGATATATCCTGCCGGTGTTATGTGGTATGGGATTCACCCACTGTCGTACAGAGCGTGGCAGACCATTCTTTTCCACGGAGCTATGACGGCATATGGAATTTTTGTTCTTGCTTTTGGCGAAGTCAAGCTTGAATGGAAAAAGTCCTACAAGGAGCTTATTCTACTTTTGGTAATGGTGGTATGGGCGCTTCTCGGAAGTTCCGCTTACAGTGGAGAGTGGCCTGATTATTACATATATTACAACTGGTTCTTCGTTAAAATGGATCCTTTTGGCATTCTGCCTGCAAACATTGCACCATATCTTGCCCCCATAATTACTGTTTCAACCGTCTTTTTGGCAAATATGTCGATATATGCAATTTATTTTGGAATTAAAAAACTCAACAAAAAAACAAGTGAGCATTAAGCTCACTTGTTTTTTTATCAATATCCGTTAAAGCCGTGCTTTTTGATATGCTCGGGGTAGTCCTTAAATGCGTAGTTGATGTCGCACGCGCCTTCTACCGCGCCGCCGGAGAAGCCGTAAACGTCGCCCATATACTGCCACATTGAGTATTCCTTGCTGTATTCAAGGATCGTAGCATCGTCGGGGGATTCGAGGGGCCACTGCGCGAACCAGACGTCGTAAAGACGGAGCGTTTTTTCGGTGTGGAATACGTTGTAAAGGAGCTTGTTTCCCGTATAAAGACCGGGGTAGTAGCCAAGCTCGACCATCTCGGTTATAAAGGTGTGAGCAACGCTCATCAGCTGCTCCTCGGAGAAGGTGGAGGGCTTATAGTCCTCGTAGTCCTCTATATCGTAAAAGATGGGATATTCAAATTTTTTGCCGCTGAGCCAGTTAGCAACGCGCTTTGCGTCCGCCTTCGCCTCATCTGCATTTTCGGCAAGAGTGAAGAAGTACGCGCCAACGTCAAGTCCCGCCGCCTTTGCGCCTGCGTAGTATTCCTCAAATTTTGTGTCCTTGGTATCGTCAAAGCCGACGCGAAGGATCACAAAATCCACGCCCGCGCGCTTGAGAGCATTGAAATCGACCTCGTAGGACCATTTTGAAAGGTCAAGTCCCCAGGCAAGCTCGCCATCGCCGTTACCCTCGGCGCCCGTGAAAATGTCGGAATAGAAAACGTAATCGCCGATATGCTCACTATCACATTTGGTGCAGGTGTAGAGCGTGTAACCGGTCCTGTCGATGTTGGGGCGGACATAGGTCTTAGTGTATGTATGACCCGTAGCCTTCGTATATGCTCCCTTGTAGGAGTAGCTGCACTCGGTGCAGGTGTAGAGCGTGTAGCCTTCCTCGTCGCAGGTGGGAGCTATTACAGTCGCCTTTTTATTGTGTCCCGTGGGCTTTACGTAATCTGTTATGTAATAATAGTCGCAATTCGCGCACTCGTGGAGAGTATATCCCTGCGCGTTGCACTCGGGTGCGATGACGCTCTCGATCTCGTCGTGTCCTGTGGGAGCGATGAAGCTGTCCTTGTATTCCTCGTTACAAACCGAGCAGGTGTGGAGGGTGTAGCCCTCAGCTTCGCACGTGGGCGCGACCGTTTCGTTTGAATACTTATGTCCGAGTGGGGCTATGAAGTCCGCCTCGAAGGAGTAGGTGCAGCTCTTGCACTGATAAAGAGTGTATCCCTTTTCGTCGCAGGTCGGCGCGTGCTCGAATTTAAAGCAGGAATGGTGGGTGCAATCCTTTGGGATCATAAAATAGATCACCGCGCCAAGCACCGCAAGGCACACAAGGAGCGCAAGGGACAGAAGGATGGTACTTAGATGTTTTTTCATATATTTATTCTCCTTTTGAGAAGATAGTTAGCATTGTTGCCGCACGGCTTCACACTGTGTTAGCACTTGCTTTGTGCCGATGTTTTGCACTATGTTCGCACTCACCCGCGCTCCGCGCTGATGTTTTGCCTACTTTTTCAAAAGTAGGCGCCGCGCGGCGTTAGCGCAAAAAACAGCGTTTCTTTTGTTAGCTTTTCTTTGCGCTTACGGTGTCAAAGAAAAGCGGCTAAATGGTTTTGGTATGAAAAGTTAGTAGATTTGGACTGTTCTTTTTCGAGAAAAAAGTAGCAAAAAAGCTTTTGATCGCTTTGGATGGTAATAGCCGTCAATTTTGCATTTTTATCAAGTCCTTAATGACCTCGCCCGCGAGTATAAAGCCTGCGACGGGTGGGACGAAGGAGCAGGATGCGGGGGACGTTCTGCCCGTATTTCCCTTTGTCTCTGCGTTTTCAACTTGATGGAGAGCTGCGGGGATTTCCTTTGAATACACTACCTTGAGGTGCTTGATGCCCTCGCGCTTGCAATTTTGTCTTATGACCTTTGCAAGCGGGCAGACGCTCGTTTTGTGTATATCCGCGACCTCAAATGCCGTGGGGTCGAGCTTATTTCCCGTTCCCATCGAGCAGATTATGGGCGTTCCGCACGCATTTGCGCGACGGATCAGCTCCATTTTGCCCGAAACGGTATCTATGGCGTCGATAACGTAATCGTAATTTTTAAAATCGAAGAGGTGCGCGGTCTCGGGAAGATAAAAAACGTCGAATTTATTAATCTTTACGTCGGGATTTATGGCTTTTGCGCGCGCTTCTGCAACATCAACCTTCTTTTTGCCGACGGTCTCGGTGGTTGCGATGATCTGCCTGTTGATATTTGACGTGGCAACGAGGTCGCTGTCAATGATATCTATCTCGCCGACACCCGCACGCACGAGAGCCTCAAGCGCGTATCCGCCAACTCCTCCGATTCCAAATACCGCAACGCGGGAGCTATTCAGTTTTTTGAGTGCTTCCTTGCCGAAAAGCATTTCGTTTCTTGAGAATTTTTCCATTTGTTTGCTCCGTTGAGTAAGAAGTTAGTTAGAAGAAGGAAGAAATTGTACTTTTTTCGAGAAAAAAGTACCAAAAAAGCTTTTGATCGCTTGGTTTGAGCGGATTTTACACAAATTTTCGCCCATTCGCGTGCGAATTGGCGGTTTTGAAGCTCCGATATCATCCTTACACGCGAGCGTGACGGCTGAAATCGAATCTTCAAAACTACGGAAAATCAAATCGTGGATTTGATTTTTCTAAAATTTGTTTTATTAGTGCGTAGGCGTGCAAACTCGGTGGGGGCGCACTGTGTACGTCCGCCTGAATGCTTGAGATTTTATTCGTATTTTACGGTCAGATTGGGTGAATAGTTGAATGCTGTGCTTTCAGCCTCGCAGCCCTTGGGAAGTGTGAGGCTCGTGAGAGTTTGGAGCTGAGCGAACGCGTAATTTCCAACGTAGGATACGTTGCCTTTAACCGTAACGCTCGCAAGATTTGTACACTCACGGAAGGTTTCGTCGCGGATCGTGTCCACACCGGCGGGGATAGTGATGCTCTCTAAAAAGTAGCATTTTTTGAACGCCGAGCTTCCAATATACACGACCGTACTTGGAATATTTATCTCGGTTGCTCTGCACTGATAAAACGCCTTTGAATAAATGTCAATAAGCCCCTCGGGGAGAACGATTTTGTCCGTATCAAGGCTGAACGCACTGTTTCCAATGGCAGTTACCTGCTTTCCGTTGATCGTTTTTGGAACAACGATTTCACGCGGCACACTTTGATAAGCGAGAAAATCGGGGTCAAGACCGAGTATTCTGTAGCCGTCGTTATCGGGGTCAACATCATAGCAGAAAATATCATAAACGTAAACCTCGCCGCTCTGCGAGCCGCCGTTGCCTGCGGTGGTAGTAGTTGTTGTAGTTGTCGTTGTCGTCGTCGTAGTCGTCGTTGTGGTAGTCGTTGTCGAGGACGGCTTTCCCGTGGTCGTGGTGGTTGTGGAATTGCTTGACGGCGTGGTCTCGGACGGATCTCCGAAAAATTTGCCCACAAGGAGCGTGCCGATCAGTATCGCGATAGCCAGAAGCACCACCAGAATTGCTATTAATAATTTGTTGTTGATTTCCATGTTAAACCTCCTGAACAGTTCATATATTGTGCTATTATATGAACTAAAGAAGCAAAAATCCGTCAATTATGGCACGTAAAGGGGGATTCAATATTGACTTTTTTGGGTCAATGTGCTATAATTGAAACGTATTGGTACATACTTTAGCACAAAGTATGTACTTTTTTGTTGTTAAGATGTACAAATTTGGATTGGTTGGAAAGTTAGTTTACTTGGTAATATGTTCTTTTTCGAGAAAAAGAACCAAAAAGCTTTAAATCAGCTATCGCGGCAAGATTTCGCGCAAATTGTGTTGCGGAGCAACACGAAAAGATTTTTAAAGCATTTTAACAGGCGCTTTAAAAATCTGCAATTTGCTTGTGTAAAGTATAGCCATTACCTCTTACAAATCGGCTTCGTGCCGTGTAGCAAATTACAATTTTTCGAGGTTACGAGAAAAATTTTCAGTACCAACTCGTTGGTACAATTTGCGCGGATCAAGTCGATTTAGCACAAACAAAATGTCTATTGGGCAAAGCTCCATTAAGCTTTTTTGCCTACTTTTTTCTCGAAAAAAGTACGGTCTAAGGTCTAACTAATTTAAACTAATCCAAGATAGATCATCAGCACGGAGATATCCGCGGGGGAGACACCGCTGATGCGGGATGCCTGACCGATAGTGAGGGGGCGAACGCTTGAAAGCTTCTGGACCGCCTCTATTCTGAGTCCCTTGATGGCGTGGTAATCGATGCCCTCGGGGATCCTTTTTCCTTCGAGGCGCGCGCGCCTTTCGACCTCCGCGATCTGTCGCTTGATATAGCCCTCATATTTTATGGACACCTCTGCGGTCATTCTCACACCTCTTGGAAGTTCGGGGCGGTTTGCGTCGATCTCCGAAAGGGAATCGTAATCGAGCGTGGGGCGGCGCAAAAGCTCCGAGAGGGAGATGCCCGTCGCAACGGTCGAAAGCCCCATTTTTTCGAGGAAGGGATTTGCGATGAGAGGTGAGATATAAGTGTTCTCAAGGCGCGAGATCTCGCCGTCGGTGAGAGCCTTTTTATTTAAAAATTTCTGATATCTTTCTTCGCTTATAAGTCCTGCGCGGTAGCCGATCTCCGTAAGTCTGCGGTCCGCGTTGTCCTGACGGAGAAGGAGGCGGTACTCCGAGCGCGAGGTCATCATTCTGTAAGGCTCGTTCGTGCCCTTGGTAACGAGATCGTCGATAAGAGTTCCGATATATCCGTCGCTGCGCTTCAATATTATCTGCTCCTTGCCAAGCAGGGAAAGGGACGCGTTGATACCCGCGATAAGTCCCTGCGCGGCTGCCTCCTCGTAGCCGGACGTTCCGTTGAACTGTCCCGCGCCGTAAAGTCCCGATATATCCTTGTATTCAAGTGTCGCGTATAGCTGTGTGGGGTCGGAGCAATCGTATTCTATCGCATAGGCGTATCTCATTATCTGCGCGTTCTCAAAGCCCTTGAGGGAATGGAGCATCTTGTGCTGAACGGATGCGGGGAGCGATGTGGAAAAGCCCTGGATATACATCTCCTCGGTGTCCTCGCCCATCGGCTCAACGAAGAGCTGATGACGTTCCTTGTCGGCAAAGCGGACTATCTTGTCCTCGATTGAGGGGCAATATCTCGGGCCCGTGCCGTGTATCTGACCGCCGTACATAGCGGAAAGGTGGATATTTTCCTTGATAAGCTCGTGTGTTTTTTCGTTCGTATATACTATATGGCAGGGTATCTGCTGCAAAGAGTCAAAATAATGCTCGTCCGTTTTTGCGCTGTAAGGGGTGATGATATCCTCGCCCGCCTGCTCCTCGAGAACGGAGAGGTCGATGCTATCGCGCTTAACCCTTGCGGGAGTTCCCGTTTTAAAGCGCATAAGACGAATGCCCTCGCGCTCAAGGGCTACGGAGAGTCCTCCGCTTGCGGCGAGGAGTCCGTCGGGGCCGGACGAATAATTGCGGTCTCCGACGAAGATGCGGCTTTCAAGGTAGGTACCCGAGCAGATGATCGCGCGCTCGCACTCCCATCTTTCGCCGAGAGCGGTGACAACGGCACAGAGCTTGCGCTTGCCGTTTTCTTCTTTTACCTCAATATCGCAGATCTCAGCCTGAACAAGACGCAGATTGGGTGTATTTTCAATTAATTGCTTCATTAAGGACTGATATTTTTTGCGATCCGCCTGTATCCTTTTTGAATGGACCGCCGCGCCCTTGCCCATATTGAGCGTGCGGCTCTGCAAGGTCACCTTGTCGGCGATCTCACCCATTTCTCCGCCGAGCGCATCTATCTCAAATACGAGATGTCCTTTTGCCGTTCCGCCGATGGACGGATTGCAGGGCATATTTCCTATTGAATCGAGGCTCATTGTGAAAAGGACGGTATCAAGTCCGAGCCTTGCCGACGCGACCGCGGCTTCAATTCCCGCGTGTCCTGCGCCTATAACTGCGATCTGTGTTTTAAGAGAGCTCATATTTTCTCCTGTGAATTTTAATCTGTGTTCGCACCGCGCTTTGCGCTGATAAAAAAGTTAGTGGATTTGGACCTACTTTTTTCGAGAAAAAAGTAGCAAAAAAGCTTTTAATCGCTTAGTTTGAGCAGATTTGACACAAATTTTCGATAAAACGCCTGCATTTTATCGGTTTTGAAGCATCAATCCCGCCCTTACGTGCGAGCACGACGGTCGGTATTGCTACTTCAAAACTACGAAAAATCAAATCGGGGATTTGATTTTTCTAAAATTTGTTTTGTGAGTGCGTAGCCGTGGGGGTTCACACAAATTCGTAGGGGGCGACGGCATCACACGCCCCGTTACATAATTAAAGTAACTTTGCCTTTGGAAAGTCACAAAGACTCCTTTGTAGATCCCTGCGCGCTGAAGCGCTTGGTTTTGTCCGTTCCGCTTTGCTGCACTCCCAAAACTTCGTCTCGGGCGTTGCCCTCGCTCAGGATGACGCATAGCCGTGACGTTTGCATTTTGCATTGAGCGGACGCGCACAAGAAATAAAGGTTAATTGCCTACTTCGGCAAGAACGCGTCTTTGGTTGCGCCGGGGTTCCCCGAAGTGAGCAACGCGAGCTTTGGGGGTTCGCGGAAACGTAGTCGTGAGACTACGAGCGTTTTTCGACGGCGCGCCACTATTATTTGGGATAACCACAAAATTCTACGCGCGGCGAGGCGTCCCTACACAAGTGAGTGAAGCTTTTATTGTAAGGCGATAACCGTATAGGAAACAAACGGCTACTCTATCGGTAGCAAATTACAGATTTTCTTTGCGCCTGTTAAAATGCAAAGAAAATCGTTATGTGTTGCTTCGCAACACAATTTGCGCGGAATTTGTTTATTGAATGCTTTAAAAGGTTTTTGCGCCACTTTTTCCTCAAAAAAGTGGCAATCCACAGTCAAACTAACTTAAAAATCATTCCTTTGGGTTAAGATACGCCGCAATAACCGCCGCGTCGATGGCGGAGACGGATGCACCGGAGCTGCCGTCCTCGATTATGGACGTTACCACTATTTTGGGATTATTCATCGGCGCGAAGGCGGTAAACCAGCAGTTCTGCGAGCCACCCACCTGCGCGGTACCGGATTTTCCGCACACAGTTTCGGTTATTCCGTATTTTCTGTACATATTCCAGGTCGCCGTGCCGGAGTTATCGACCATATTTTTCATACCCGTTTTTATAGTTCCGAGCGTAGAGCTTGAAATGCCCACGGAGCTCAGCACCTCGCTCTCCTGCCTGTAAACAAGCTCCTTAGAGAAGGTATGCACGGAGTGGAGAAGATGCGTTGCGTATCTCGTTCCGCCGTTTGCCACGGTGGATATGTAGGACGTAACCTGAAGGGGTGTATATTGGTGTATGGACTGACCGATATATGAGGAAGCCTCCTCATAAGCCGTCCAGTTGCTTGAATTGTCGGGGCAGGCTATCTGTCCGAGCTTTTCATAAAGCTCAATACCCGTTGCCTGACCGAGTCCGAGCCCTTCGCAATACTTTTTCATAGTATCGATATCGAGGTGATCGTAGCCCGTATCTATAAAGAATGCGTTACACGAGAACGTGAGCGCTTCTATTACGTTAAGATGGCTCGTATAGTAATTGTTATGGTTCTCGCACTTTATGTGCATTCCGTGCTTTATATATCCGTGACCGCAGTAAGCGGTTGAGGATGCGCTTATCGCACCCTCCTGAAGTCCCGCGAGAGCAACGGCTACCTTGAAGGTAGATCCGGGAGCATAGACCGCGCCTGTTGCTCTGTTGAGAAGGGGAAGGCTCTCATTTTCGAGCAGATCGTTATAATCCTCTGAAAAGGTGGTTAGATCGTACGTGGGGAAGGAGGCTATTGCAAGTATCTCACCCGTTGAGGGATCAACCGCAACACTTGCGCCCTTGTCCTTATTGAAATCCTCCATATACTGCTTTAAAGCGTCCTCGGCGGCGATCTGAGTATCAAGATCGATGGTCAGCCACACGTCCTTACCCGCGATGGGCTCAACGGTGATCTCCTCCTTGATTATCTCTCCGCTCGCGTTTCTCGTTATGGTGCGAACGCCGTCCTTGCCGCGAAGGTATTCCTCAAACTGCGCTTCGCACCCGTCTATACCAACGGTATCGTTTATGCCGTAGCCGAGCGCCTTATAATAATCCCACGTTTCCGCGGTGATGGGTCCCACTCTGCCAAGAATGTGCGACGCATATCCCGGGTACATATACGTTCTGTGAACGCTTATCCTGTCGGATACACCGGGTATCGACTGCTCCTTTATGTAGGAGACGAAATCTATATCCACTCCGCTTGCTATCACGTAAGGCGTTACGGAGCTGAACTGCATCCTTATCATATCGTAGCGCACGCGTATGAGCCTGTCTATGTCCTCGTCCGTATAAACGGGATCGCCGTTTTCGTCGAGCTTGTTGTATTTCCAACGCTTTACGAAATATTCCGTAAGCTCTTGTGCGCTCACTCCCTCCATATGGAGCTCTTTTAAAATTTTGTTAAGCGCGCGGTAGGTGGGAGTTCCCTCCGTTGTGGCGTCGGGGGAATAGGAATAATTAGGATAATTTCCAACGAAGATAAAGAGGTCATCGACTCTATGCTCGTTGTTGTGAGTTTCGGTGAGGGCATCGAGGACCGCGAGTATCGTTTTGTTGAATTCAACGAAATCGTCGGGCATATAGGTGTAGTCAAAAATTATATCGTAGGCGTAGGAGGTGGTAACGAGGACGTTTCCGTTCCTGTCGCAGATATTTCCGCGAAGCGCCTGGATGATCTGCGTTTCCGTGGTGTATTGACTTTCCGCGCGGAGCTGCTCGGTCTTTTCGATATCGAACTGCAGGCTCGCAAGTCTTGCGGCGAAGATGAGAAGAATGAGTGCAAAAAAGGAGATAAATACAGTATGTATATGCTTCATATTCGGTTTTATCTCCTTTCTTTGTATTTTTAAATAATTCCGAACTTACACCGTAAAGGTGTTTACAGCCATCATAACTGCGCAGAGAACGATCAGAAGGATCGCTCCGGCGTTAAAGAACATAATATCCGCGCCCGCGCCCTTGGGGAAGCGGATCTCACCCTTGTTAAAGCGGATATTTCTAAGATTTTTAGTAAAATGATATACTCCAATGCCGACCATAGCGAGCATTATGAATTCGTAAGCCATAAGCAGAGCAAGGGGCAGAAGATTTGCGCTAATGTATTCTTCTGTGATCGTGCCCGCAAGAGAAAGCTCAAGGAATTCCTCGTAATCGAACATTGTCATTATATAGGACGGGAAAACTCCGCAGAACAGATTTATGAATATATGGAGCAGGGTCGAATAGATGATCTTGCCGGTCCTTACGTAGATGAACGAGAATGCGATTCCGAGGAAGAATGCGTAAAAGAACTGATAAAGATTTCCGTGGAGCAGACCGAACACAAGGGACGGGATGAATATAGCGATCGCCTCTCCGTAGGGAGTGAGTCGGTCGATAAAGAGCTTTCTGCATATAAGCTCCTCAACTATCGGTCCTATTATGCCTATTATCAGTATGGAGAGGATAAGGCTCGTTTCACTCAGCACCGTTTCAACGGAGTTCTCGGGTGTGAAGCCGAGGATCGTCTCCATATATACCATTATCATTGATGAGATGTAGTTGCCGACGTACATCACGAATATTCCGACCATAGCAAATTTCAAAAATTGCTTTACCGTGAGCTTGGATACGGCGGGAGCCTTGGCAGGTACTCCCTTCATTATGAGATAAAGGATGGGGAAAGCAATAAGATATTGCAGGGCGGAGCTTGCGATGATGGAGAAGTTTCCATTCTTGAGCAGCTCGGGAGAGAGCTTTTCAAGGACGGTGACAAGAGCAACGCTCAGCACATCCACTGTGAGAATATATACTGCAAAGGCGAGGCAAAGGCGGGAAAAGACTCCCTTGTGAGTCTTTCTTTCCTCGTCGCTCATTATTATTTCTTCTTGCTTGGGTTCAAAATCGAAATCATTGTTCATTTGCTTAAATTCTCCTTTCGAGAGGTGGATCTTTTGTTTATTGCCCTTGCTGTCGGGGCAAAAATAATATAGGAAACCGAGGTGAACACCAATGATGATATAAATTCGGGAATGACGGCACTTCCGAGCGATGCAAAAAGTCCGTATCCTCCGCCTATGAATATGAGCGCGAGGTTATAAGCTGCCTTGAATGAAAATGTGATCACGGACAGCGCAAGGAAGGACGGATAATTCTTTCCAAAGAGCAGGCGCGATACTACCGGAAGCACGCACGCGCAGAGAAAGGAAAATATCAGATAAAAGGGAAGGGTCGTCGTTCCGAGGGATACGTATATAACTCCCGAGATTATACCGCACACCGCGCTCACTCTTTCGTCATCGAGCATAGCTATGACGAGAAGTGCGCCAAGCAGCAGATCCGGGGTGGCGCCGAGGATATTTATCTTTGAAAAAAAGGTGACCTGTGCAGTACCGATCAAAAAGAGCAGAGCACCGTATATAGCGCTCTTGTAGGCGACAGTTCTTGCGCTGACGTTTACCCTTGCCATATCCTCACCTCCCCGTGACAATCGTATATCAGTTTATATTATACTATATAATCCTTAAAAAATCAATAAAATTTTGGGATTATTAAGAAAAATAAAAAAAGAAAAACCGAGCCTTGCGCTCGGTTTTACAAAGGGGATATCCTCAAAGCTTGGAAAGCTTTGAAAGGCACGCCCTGCAAATGTTTTTGTCCTCAAAATTAACAAGCTCCTCAGCGGTATCGCAAAATACGCACGAGTTGCCAGGTTTTTTGAGAACGATCTGGTCTCCGTGAACGAAAATCTCGAGAGTGTCCTTGGTCTTGATACCGAATGATTCGCGTATCTCCATTGGGATAACTATCCTGCCAAGCGCATCCACGGGTCTTGTGATGCCGGTTGATTTCATAGGGTTTGCTCACTTTCTTTAAATTTTGCGCAGAATTATGCTGCACTCTAATTATACAATACAAAGAGCGTGCTTGTCAACGATTTTTTTAAAAAACGGCACATCTTGGCATTTTTTGTCAGTTTTGACGAAATTTGCGGTACGTTTTTGAGCGCGGCGACAAAAGGCGACTGTTTTGGACTATTGACTTTTTATGCCCTTTGTTGTATAATTAAAAGGATGAAATGCTCGCAACAACAAAACGGGGTGCTCTTTTTTGGAGGCGGTGGGTTCGTGTTAGTCCGCGATAAAGGGAGCGCAAAGCCCCCGTTTACATACTGATTTTTTAAAGCTCCACACGTGGTGTGGTCCTTTATCGCGCAAATTTTTAAGATAATAATACCCTTTGAAAGGAAGTGGATATACAGTTGAAAAAGGAGAAAAATACGGCGGGAGCGGAGAAGATAAAGGCTCCCGTGCATCAGAGAAAGGGCAAGGCAAAAAAGCAGGCAACGGGCGAAAAGAGCCGTGAAAAGCTGCAGAGGATACAGGATGAGGCTATGACCTCGCTTGAAAAAGCAACCAAGAAAAAGCCCGAAAAGGAGAAGTCAGCTCCTAAAAAAGAGAGTAAAAAAGACACTAAAAAAGTCGAAAAAAGTGCAAAAAATACGAAAAAACGCGAAAAAATGGCACTGAGTGGCACTATTCTCGCTATTGCGCGTGATGAAAACGCGAAGGTGAGAGTTATCTCGCTTGGCGGACTCAACGAGATAGGAAAGAACATCACAGTTCTTGAGTGCGCGGACGATATAATAGTTATCGATTGCGGCTTTGCGTTTCCCGACGAGGAGATGCTCGGCGTTGACCTCGTGCTGCCGGATTTTTCGTATCTTCGCGAGAGGGCGGACAAGGTGCGCGCCATCGTCCTCACACACGGACACGAGGATCACATAGGCGGCATACCCTATCTGCTCCGCGAGATAAACGCGCCCGTTTACGGTACACTTTTGACACTCGGCATTATAAAGAACAAGCTTCTTGAACACAAGCTTCCCTTTGATGCTCAGCTCAGGGTCGTGAGCGCGGGGGATGTGGTAAAGATCGGCAGCAGCTTTGCGGTTGAATTTATACACGTAAATCACTCGATAGCGGACGCGTGTGCGCTCTGCATCGACACGCCCGTGGGAAAGATCTTCCACACGGGAGACTTCAAGCTCGACCTCACGCCCATCGACGGCGAGGTTATGGACATCACCCGCCTTGGCGAGCTTGGCAAGGAGGGGATCGAGCTTCTTCTCTGCGAATCTACTAATGCGGAGCGTCCCGGATACACTCCGAGTGAGAGAAAGGTGGGAAAATCGCTTGAATACATCTTCTCCACCCAGAAGGATAAGAGGATAGTTATAGCGACCTTCTCATCAAACGTGCATCGCGTTCAACAGATAATCGATACGAGCGCGCGCCACGGCAGAAAAGTGGCTATCACGGGGCGCAGTATGTTAAATATCGTCGGCGCGGCTACGGAGCTTGGATATATGAGCTTCCCCGAAGGAGTGCTTATAGATATTTCGGAGATCAAGAGATACAGACCCGAGCAGATAACCATCATTACGACAGGCTCCCAGGGTGAGCCGATGAGCGCACTATACCGCATGGCGTTTTCCGATCACCGCGACGTAACTCTTGGCAGAAGCGACGTGGTCATCCTTTCCTCAAGCCCCATTCCCGGCAACGAAAAGCTCGTAGGCAGGATCATAAACGAGCTTTCAAAGAACGGAGTTACGGTGCTTCACGATGCGCTCGTCAACGTTCACGTTTCCGGTCACGCGTGCCAGGAGGAGCTTAAGCTTATGCAGGCGCTTCTCAAGCCCAGATATTTTATGCCCATCCACGGAGAATACCGCCATCTTAACGCGAACCGTCAGCTCGCACTTGAGATGGGTATGGACGAGAGGGATATATTCATCTCGGATATAGGTAAGGTGCTGGAGCTTAGCGCGAAGGGCGCGAGGTTTACAGAGACCGTTCCTGCAGGCAAGGTGCTTGTTAACGGAAACAGCATAGGCGAGGTAGGAAATATCGTGCTTCGCGACCGCCGTCACCTCTCGCAGGACGGACTGATCGTAGTGGTGGCAAGTGTGGATCTTTATACAAAGCTGCTCATCTCCGGTCCGGATATCGTTTCGCGCGGCTTCGTTTACGTGCGTGAGGCTGAGAGCCTGATGGACGATATTCGCGAGGTGGCTCAGAATACTCTTGACGATTATCTCGATCGCGCGAGAACGGTTGACAGGGTCGCTCTCAAGACAAAGCTCAAGGACGATCTGGCAAAATATATCTTTGCAAAGACCAAGCGCAGACCCATGATACTGCCCATAATCATGAATGTATAATTAATTATGTAAAAACAACTACAATTCACAGTTTGTTCATAATTAATTCACAATGCAATAACAATATAAAGCTATAATAACTCTATTAATGCCTAAAAAGGAGAGAAACAAAAAATGGCACAGGTTAAACCCGTAAATAAAAAGAAAATGAGCGGACCAAGACTTGCGGCGCTTATCGTTACTATCGCGATATTGCTCGGTCTTGTAGTATCCCTCGTGGCAGGAAGCGGAATCCTCGTTCGCGCGCAGGAAGGTGCTTCCAGTGAAAACTTTGAAGTAAACGCATCTATGATGTCTTACTACACAAATGCATATTATCAGAACTGGTATTCACAGAATTATTACTACATCTATCTTGGATACATCAGCTTCAATCCCAACAAGCCCCTTGACGAGCAGTACACGGATTCTTCCAAGACTCAGACCTACTACGATTATTTCATAGAGGCATCCAAGACGACGGTTGAGACCTATCTCAAGTACTGCGAGGCTGCTATGGCAGACAAAACCGAGGGCTTTGACTACGACAAGCTCGTGGACGATGCAGAGCAGTACTCTAAGGATACCCTTAAGTCTCTTAAGGAAACCGCAAAAGCAAACAAGATGGACGTTGATACCTACATCCGTCAGTACTTCGGTCAGTACGTAAGCCAGAACGATCTTAAGAAAGCTCTCGTTATCGAGAAGATCGCTCCCGATTATTACACCGTTGTTTATGACAGATTCTTTGAGGCTATGGACGAGGACAGCAAGGTCGAGTTCTTTGAAGAGAACCTTTCCTCCTTCATCAGCGCAGAATATCTTGCATACACAGTAAGCAGCCTTAAGACAGTTACTTATCCCGTAGCCGAGGATTACGTTGGTGGAGCGGAGAGCAAGGCTTACAAGGCAGCTATCCAGGGTAAGACACCCGCTCAGGTTCAGGCAGCAAAGATAATCCCCGAGGATTACGAGGGTGGCGAGGAGTCCGAGGCATATAAGAAGGCTCTTAAGACCGCTCAGGACAATCTTGCTTCCAACCTTGAGACACTTGAAAATGACAAGGCTCTTATAGAAAAGCTTGCTGCAGCAACAACTGCAGAGGAGTTCAAGCGCATCCTTCTTGACGCTAAGTTCGACGACAACTTTACAAGCGCATACAATTCCGCAGTAAGCAAGTTCAAGACAGAGGAAAAGCCCTCCGATGAAGACCTTAAGGCGTTCAAGGAGAGCGTAAAGCAGAAGATCATTGACGCGGTTATCGACGGTGAGACCGACATCTATACAGATGAAGAGAAGGAGACCGCTGAGGATGCTTCCGCTTGGGAAAAGGCTACTAAGACTCTTCCCGCATCCGTAATCACAAAGCTCAAGACCGTTGTTACAAACGCAACCAAGAACGGCTCTTATACTCTCAGCTCCGTTCTCGGACAGACACTCTTCGGTGGTGTTAAGGCTGAATTCGGTATCGAATACGAGGAGCACGAGGACAAAAACGGCACAAGCGCAGCTAAGGACTCTCACTGGATGGTTGACGGCCTTCAGATGAATATAGATAACATCAAGATCTCCGAGACAATTATCAAGGCAAGCATTGCTGAAAAGCAGACTGAGATAGACGAGGAGACCGATGCTGATAAGAAGGCAGAGCTTGAAAAGGAAAAGAAGACTCTTGAGGATTCCCTTAAAGAGCTTGCAGAGGATCTTGAGGAGGCTGAAACAAAGCTTGCCGAGGTTGAAAAGACCGGTTACTACTCTTACTCCGCATACTTTGTAGTAGAAGCTGCTCACAGAGATGAGACCGTCCTTCGTGACGTTGGACACATTCTCTTCAAGGTTGAGGAGGATCACAGCGATTCTCACACCCACGAGGAAGAGTACTACAAGACCTTCGAAGAGGCTGAGGCCGCTGCAAAGGCTCTCCTTGAGCAGATCAAGGGAACTGCTGTTAACGGCGCAGTTGAGAAGGAAGTATTCGAGTCCTTCGGTGGCGATACACACGACTCCAACGTATTCTACGAGGATGTTAACAAGGGCGATATGGTCGAGGAATTCGAGGATTGGCTCTTTGCGGCAACCACTAAGGGTGAGGTTGGCGTTGTTAAGACCGAGTACGGCTATCACGTAATGTGGTACGGCGGCGAGACCGAGGCTGCTTGGCACAAGACAGCTCACGAGGGCGCTACAAGCGAGGACCTCAGCGATTGGTTTGAGGATCTCGACTACGAGGTAACCTTCAACGATTCTATCTTTGATAAGATCTTTGGTTAATCAAAAATAATAAATGGCACGGCTTTGCCGTGCCATTTTGTGAAAATTAAGGGATTATTATGGTACTTGATAAAAAACAGACTACGGTTGCATACAGATGCAACAGGTGCGGCGCGGGCGTGATGGGTATTATTGACGTGTTCACGCTTTCCGCCCCGATGATCAAGCTCAAATGTGACTGCGGCGGCAGTGAGATGACCGTTATCAAGCAGGAGGACGGAAAGGTGCGCCTTAGTGTGCCCTGCATATTTTGTCCGAAGCCGCACAGCTTTCTTATAAATCCGAACGTGTTTTTCGGAAAAGAGGATTTCTTCCTTCAATGCCCCTATTCCGATATGGATATCTGTTTCCTCGGCGATACCGATCGCGTTAAGGCGCATCTTGCGCGAGGTGAGTATGAGCTTATCAAGCTGATGGAGGAGAACGGTATTTTCGATCTTTCCGCGTTTGGCAGGGCTAACGAGGAGGACGAGGATGAGGCGCTTGATTCCGAACTTACTCAAAGTGTTCTTTTCGTCCTTTCCGAGATTGATGAGGAGGGAAGGATCTTTTGCCGTTGCGAGCGAGGTACAGACTTCGATGCTGAAAAGTACGGCTATGAGATAAAGAGCGGCGGCGTGCTTGTGAGATGCCGCGACTGTGGGGCGCAGAGGTTTATTCCAACGGATAATTCGATGAGCGCGCACGCATTTTTGGATGCGGACGAGCTTTATCTGGAGTAGAAATATGCTCGCACTTGCTTTGCGCTGATGTTTTCCCCCGCTCTTTTGAAAAGCGGGACAAAACAGTCGCTTGGCTTGAGCAGAGTCTGCACACATTTTCGTTTCGTTCATAAAATGGTAATAAAGCGGGCGGATGCTCTGCTTTACTATACTGATTGCCGTTGTCACGGCGGAATGGAGCGTTTATGAACAACTGTCTTTGCAACCTTTTTGAAAACGATTATATCTGGCTTCTTATCATCGCGCTGCTCGTGATCACCTGCTGCTGCAACAGATAAATCGCCAAAAAAGCGGGAGCTTGCTCCCGCTTTTTACTTTTTGTTTTTGAGCGCGAGTTTTCAAATTCGCTTGTGGGAAAGACACTTGACAAATTCTTTTTGATGATGTATAATATATTTCGCATATACGAAGCATATATCATTCGCACAAGCGAAGTATATAATATTCGTATAAACGAAGTAAACAGGCGTATATTCAGGAGGATAAAAATGGAGTATATCAGCATAAGTGAAGTCGCTAAAAAATGGGGGCTTACAACAAGAAACGTTCAGATGCTCTGCGCTAACGGAAAAATCGAGGGCGCGACACGTCTCGGTCGAAGTTGGATGATACCCAAAAATGCGCAAAAGCCCATTGACGGCAGGACGAAGGTTGGAAGAGCGAATGCGGACAAAGATATGCCCCTGCCAAAAAAGACTCCGTTTTTATATATGAGCGACCTTTACAGTACGCCCGGAACTGCCGATACTTCTGCTGAGAGCCTTTCATATAACCACGAGGCGCAGGTTCTTTTTGAAGCCGAGGTCGCGTATTCGCGCGGTGAGATAGACAAGGTTTATGACAGCGCAAACTATTTACTTGACAAGCATTCGGGCTTCTTCGCAGTTATAGGCGCGGGTATGCTTCTTGCTATGTGCGCGATCTGGAAGGGCGATATTGCTATGTGGCGAAAGGCGAAGATACACATCTCCGAAGCACCTGCAAAAAACGATGACGACCGAGAGGTAATGCAGCTTGCTATAAGCGCTGTTGATATTATGCTGTATAACGTAAGCAGCTTTCCAAAATGGTTCCAGATGGGACGCTTTGAGCCGCTTCACAAGGATTCCTACCCTGCCGCAAAGGTGTATTATGCAAAGTTTTTATATGCGGTGGCTTACTCAGTTGCAACGGGAGTATTAAAGATCCCCGGCGCCGAGGGCCTTTACGTTATGACGAGTGTTCCTTACACCATTGAGCCTATGATATGTTGGGCGAGTGAGCAGAATACCGTTATGTCCGAAATATATCTCCGTATGACCTGCGCGACTGTTTATCACAACTACGGTAACGATGATGAAGCCATCCACCATATCGACAAAGCACTTGAGCTGGCTCTCCCCGACAAGCTCTACGGTACGATCGCGGAGTATTGCAGAATACTCTATGCGCTGATAGAGCGCCGCCTTGCTCCGCTTGACGAAGAGGCTTGGAACGAGGTAAAAAGGTTACATAAAATATATAATGACGGTTGGACTAAGCTCAACGGAAACATCAAGGGTCAGCAAATCATCGCAAAGCTCTCCGATCAGAACAGAGTCGTTGCCCGTCTTGCTGCCTTCAAGCTCTCCGATGCGGAGATCGCCGCAAGAACCAATATGTCCCTCTCGGGAGTTAAGCAGGCGATCAAAATTATCAAAGAAAAAAGCGGTCTTTCAAGAGATGAATTTGCAGCCATACTGTAACTTTATATATCCAAAAAGGGCTCAAAAAGTTATATAAATTTCCAAAAATGCCAAAAAATATGTACTTTTTTGGGGTGGTTTAGGTAGTACAAATATTTCAAAAAATCTGCTATACTGTTAACATAACAACAGTGTAGCAGTTTTTTTCTGCTTGAAAGGAGAGCAAATGTTTACAAGATTCAGCGAGATCAATGCAAACGCAAAGCCCCCTACACCGAAGGAAGGCGATCTTTTTAAGGTCATCGAGCTTCACGGAAACAGATTTGAAATAAGGTACGGTTATTACGAGGAGATAGACAGACAGTTCGAGCCGATCGAGATATATCCCGATTTCCTTAAAGATCCGGTATATACAAAAGA
The DNA here is from genome assembly GCA_017531925.1 of Clostridia bacterium. Classification (GTDB taxonomy): domain Bacteria; phylum Bacillota; class Clostridia; order Oscillospirales; family CAG-272; genus RGIG4608. The sequence goes on from JAFXKD010000039.1 coordinate 34,204, forward strand.
CGGTTATCCCTTTGTAACCCTGATGCAAGCGCCCTGCGAGCATTACAGAAAATGCACCGATGATCCCGATCACGATTGCAGTAATTGCAAATATATGGAGCGCGGCGAGGAGCTTATCGCGGTGTGCAGATGTCCCCGTAGGAAAAGGGGTAGTTCAGATTTAAAAACAGATACATATAAATAATAAAAGGAGAAAAGCGATGAAAAAAACAGTAGCTTTATTATTAATAATGATAATGTGTGTGAGCGTCTTGTCGGGATGCTTTGGCACGGGATCGTCCGTAACGGGCAAGGCAGGAGCAATGCTCGCTCTTGCCAACGAACGGCTTAGAGGTAATTTTACCGGCAAAAACAACCTTTTCGGCGGTGCTGTAGAGGATCTTAAGAATATGGCTGACCTCGGCGAGAGCTTTGCCGAAAGCTTTAAGCTTTTAAACAATTCAAACTATACAGATGCCGATGATATCGTTTCTGCGGATAGAAACAACACGCAGTTCAACGAGGCAGTTATGAGATCGGTCTCTCTTGCAGAGCGTGGCACAGAGCATATAACTCATATGAAGGAGAGAGTGAGAGTTCTTGATACCTGGGTAGAAATCGGCAACGAAAAGCTTTTACTTCACGTTGAGGAGAACTCAGAGCTTCTTATCTCTGAAGATAAGAAATACGAGGAGAGCTTCGTGTGCTACAGAACAAGAGATGAGAAGGGCATTGAGAGATACGAGCTTCTGATCGACGCCAAGCAAACAGGCTATACTATGAGAGCTTTATACATCGAGGATCAGGTCTATGATTATATGGAGACCTATTCTGCTCCCGGAACGGACGAAGAGCATTATCTTGGATTCAGTGCAGTAAACGTTAACGGTGTTTGGCAGTGTATGGAAAACAGATATCACTATGATAGCTACGGCGCAAGATTTGAATTTAACCACGTTATTCTGACCGACGATCTTTGCTTTTCCGCGGGCTTGAACCCGGATTCCGAGGTCTATGGAATCTATATGTCCACCTCGGACAGAAAGGTCGATATAATATCGGCGTTTGAGGATGACAGCACAAGCTATTATTTGATTCAGCTTGGCGCGTTTTCGGGATATAAGGGCATTTACGACGACGGAAGCAGAAATCAAAGCATTGTTTTGGCAGATGATACCCGTGTTCAGATCCCGTTTGAATCGGAAGAATTATCCATAGGACGGTTACTCCTGATGGAGTCCGCTTGGGGAAAAGAGTGCGAGATCGAGATCAGAATGGATCAAGGCACGATCGACAGCAGAAGAGCTGCTGTTAAGAATCTTCTTGAGGGCTGGGGACTTGAATGTGTTGAGCCTTTGGACAACGTTTTTAAAAAGATATCAGAAGCGCGTGCAATGGCAATTGATATCAACAGAGATGCGACCTGGAACGGCGAAAGCATTCACGATACCGACGGAAATTTCAGAGCTCTTGAGACAGAAAAAGCTAAGTTCAGCACCCTTGTGGGTTATTTTGAAGAATACAAGGATAAAGAGGTAATTCAGGCGAGCCTGTTCGGTGGCTTCTCACCCTTGGCGCAGTTCGCTCCCATCACCTCAGCTTCCGGCAATGCGACCGCCGCGGCGGATGGCAGATCCTTTGATTTATCGGGTATTAGCGCAACCGTTGAAGATCTTACTCTCTTTAGCGCGGGTGAGGAATACTATCTTGCGGTGGGACTTCAGAACAGCGGCGGAATAATACATCTTGAGGGCTATGAAAGAGCTCTTGTAAAATGCGAGGGCGAAAGCATTACTCTCACACTTCCGAGCGGAACCGTTGACGTTTCAGAAATCGCTCCCGGAAGCTATGATATCGTTATTTACGCTTCAACCGATGACGGCATTCGCTCAAGTAAGCCGCACACGGTTGGTGCGATAGTTATTAAGTAAAATGTTTTTTATAGGAGAATGATCAATGAACAGAATAATTACGACTACACTTATGGCACTTTTGCTTTGCTTATCGATGGCGTTCGGCTTGGCATCCTGCGATATATTCACGCAAGATGATATTAACAGCCTTTCCGAACAGATAGCGGTACTTGAAGCGGCTATTGCCGATAAGGATACTAAAATTGCCGCGTTGGAAGCGGGAAAAGCAGATCTTGAAAAAGACAAAGCCACTCTTGAAGCGGAAAAGGCTGCTCTTGAGGCTGAAAAGGCTGCTCTTGAGGCTGAAAAGGCTACTCTTGAGGCTGAAAAAGCCGCTCTTGAAGCGGAAAAGGCTGAGCTTGAAGAAAAAAACAACGCATTGGAAATTGATATCGTATGCGCAAGCGGACGTCACTTTTACGACCTTGAGAGTGAGGTCGAGTATGCTTGGGACGCAAATTTTATTACCTGCAGCGCAAGCTTTATCTGTTCGGCATGCGAAGAGACCGCCGTGGTTTCGGCAAGTAATATAACCACGGATGATGACGGTGTTCGCGTTGCGACCTTTGAGGGCGGTATTCCTGAAGATACGATCGAGATCCCCTTTTTCACGGGCGTAAGCTTTAATTCCGACAGCGAGGCTTATGACGAGACAACCAACACATTCAGCTTAACCTCGGGCAATCCCCTCGTTATTACATTTGAAGGCAAAAATCTTGATAAGATAAGTTCAACAAACGAGTATGGTCTTGCCGTTGGTACCGGTGTAAATCTGTATTTATTTGATTACATCAGCAACTCAACCTACGGTATTATTTCCGTAACCGACACGACCGTAACCGTCACCATTGATTCTGATAAGATATTATGGGATTCTGATAACTACGGCTATATCAGCAGATTTGCTATCTTTGATCTTGATCCCGAGACACTCTGCGAAGCAACCCTTATAGAAATCAACGTAAGATTTGAGGGAGACACATATATGCCCACAACGGATGCCGAAGGTTATACCCTTGTTTCAAATGCGAAGGAGTTAGAGATAGCTCTCTCGAACAGTAAAAAGATCAGATTTGCCGCTGATATTGAGAGCGTAAATGGTTTTATAGTGCAAAACAATGTTGCTATCGACCTTGCGGGATATGATTTGACAGTTACAGACAAAACTCAGCATTCCTTCTGGATCTACAGTGACTGTGAGATCTTTGACAGCGTTGGCGGATCGCATTTGGCATTGGGTATTACCGTTAATATAGGATCTCTGAAATTCAGTGATTCCATTACGGTTTCTGAAGATGAACATATAGGCATATTTACCGATTGTTCTCTTGACCTTTCGGATTACACGGGCGATGAGCTGTTTATTTACGTTTCCGAAACTGCTGAAGGCGTGATACTTCCCGAGGGGTATTCCTTCTATGATGCTAACGGCATTATGGAAACTGCAATCTACCACACTTACGTAAGACCTACCGAGCAGCGTCCTGACTCCGAATAGTCAGTTAGAGGCGGCTTCCAATGTTTTTAATTACGGAGGAGAATAATTAATGAAAAAAACCATTTTGATTATGGCGATGGCGTTCATTCTTTGCTTGACCATGGCAGGGTGTTTTTGGTCTTCAGGGGAATGCATTCACGTCTATGACAACAACTGCGACGCGATCTGTAATGAATGCGGTGAGGCAAGGGATCAGCAGGCGCATCAGTGGAAGGATGCGACCTGTACAAATCCCAAGACCTGCACGGATTGCGGGCACACAGAGGGAGAGATGCTCCCTCACAGCTGGGAGGATGCGACCTGCATCACCGCAAAGACCTGTAAGACCTGCGGAACGACTGAGGGCGAACCTCTCGGGCACAAGCCTGCCGAAGATGACGGCGACTGCACGACCGACGTATTATGCACGGTCTGCGACGCGGTGACCACTCCTGCAAAACTCGAGCATACACCTTGTGACGACGACGGCGATTGCACAACGCCCATCACCTGCACCGAGTGCGGCTGGCTTATAGTACCGGCGTGGGAGCACAATTTCGCAGGAGATTGGAAGATGGATGCAGAGGGACATTGGCACGTATGTCAGAACATAGACTGCAAGGTGAAGGGCGAAAAGAACGGTCACGTTCCCAATCAGCCCGAGGCGACCGAGGAAGCGCCCAAAAAGTGTATCGAGTGCGGATACGTCATCGCGCCCCAGCTTGATCATATCTGCTCCTACACGATAGCGAATAACGATGAAGCTCATCACTGGATGGAGTGCAGATGCGGTCATATCGATGAAAGCACCAGGACGTCTCACAGCGCTGAAGTTGATAACGATTGTACAACGGCAGATATATGCGAATGCGGATTCGTTGTGACAGAAGCAAAGTCGCACACTCCCGATAATGATGACCTTGATTGTACGACCGCATTGAAGTGTATCGATTGCGATCACGTTTTCATCGAGGCAATGGAGCATAATTTCTCCGAGGAATTGGGCAGCAATGAGACCAATCATTTTTACTATTGCTTGAACGACGGATGTATGGCAAAGACCGATAACGAAGGGCACCATGCTGAGGATGACAACGACTGCACGACAAGTGTCGTGTGCGAATGCGGTTGGGTCATAAAGGAAGGCAACGAGTCGCATACTCCCGGGGAGGACGAAGGCGATTGCACCACGGCGGTCCATTGTGTAAACTGCAATCAGATATTAATTCCCGCAAAGGAAGCCCACGTTGCAACCAAGAACCCCGCAACCTGCATTACTATGGGAATTTGTGACGAGTGCGGAACTCATTTCCAGCCAACCGATCCCAACAACCACAAGAATCCCGAATTAGCATACTGGTACTATGATGAAAACAGCCACGTTTGCGCCTATACTTGTTGTGGTGAAACGGTAGGCTATGAGCCGCACAACGGTGAGGCGACCTGTATGAGAACCGGATACTGCACGATCTGTGAAGTGGGATATGGAGAGGTCGATCCGAGCAATCACGAAAGCGATAATTACAGCTACGCAGATAACGGCGACGGCACCCATACCAAGAGGCACGAGTGCGGTGAGGTCGTTGCTGAATATGAGGATCATGCCTTCGGCACAACAGGAGTATGTATTTGCGGAGCAAAAGCTACAGCATACGTTACCGACGGAAGCACCAAGATATATGCTGACGTTTACAGCTTGAAGGCGGCAGTATCACAGCTTCTCAGCGCGGGTGCTACCGATATCACGGTGGATCTTCCCGAGGACGCATCCGCAGAGATGCTTGTCGCTATCCGCCGCGCGCTCGTTGAAACGAAAAACGTGGTGGAGGGCAGCATTAACCTTTCCCTTACGGGTGTAAAGGCGATCCCCGATTATACATTCCATATTGATATGTATAATAGCGGCTCAGGTATCTTTGGCAGGTGGTATGTTGAAAATGAGTTAGAGAAAGTATTTGCCCTTGGCTCCGTTACTCTTACGGATGCTACGTATATTGGTGATGAAGCATTCACAGGCACATCTTATTTATCGAGTGTCAGCGCTCCTGTTGCTACAAAGATAGGTGATGCTGCCTTTGAAAACGCGGGTCTTACCGAGATATCTCTCCCCTTGGTTAAAGAAGTGGGCGAATTCGCTTTCAATAGTTGCGATAATCTCACTAAGGTATCCCTTCCTCAAGCAACTGTTATTGGTCCTTACGCATTTCAATCATGCTATAGTCTCACCGAGGTTACTTTAGGTGCGCTTGAGTCGGTTGTTCATAATCATTATGGAATCTTCTATAGTGCTAATGATACAAGTAAGATCGATCTTACTCTTCCTTACACGCAGAAATCACTGATCTTTGATACAAACATGTGTTGGGTTGCAAGTGATGCGCTCTTTACCGAAACAACGGATTATGAGGTCAACGTATTTATGGGATATACATTCAAGTCCATCACCATTACTTGTGCCGACGGTACTGCGAATCATAACTACACCTATACCAACAATGGTGATGGAACTCACAAGAAGGTTTGTGCTGAGTGTGGCTTTGTAAGCCATGAAAGTGAAGCGCACGACCTCACCTACGTAAATGACGGAGACATTGTTCACATTGTCTCTTGCAGCTTGTGCGATTACAAGGAGAGCGAGTATCACAGCTATAATTCATCTGCAATCTGTGCCTGCGGCGCAAAAGCGGCTGCAAGCGTTACGGGCGGTAACACTACGATCCCTGCAAGCGATGAAGATGAGCTTAATGAAGCGGTAGCTGTCCTTCTGATGAGTGGAATAAGAGATATTACCGTTGATCTTCCCGCTGATGCGTCTGCTGAGATGTTTGTTGCTATCCGCAACGCGCTTATCTACACAGAGGGCGTTGATCCCGGCAGCGTTACCCTCACTCTCACGGGTGTGGAGACCATTCCGGAATATGCCGGCGAATTCGGTGAGGGCATCTTTGGTTTATGGATGGTCGGCGACGACTTTGAGGGTGTTGCTGCCATTGGCTCCATGATTCTTGCGGATGCTAAGTATGTCGCTGATTACTCATTCTTCGGTATGGACTGTTTAAAGAGCGTCAGCGCACCTCTTGTTACGGAGCTTGGAAACGGTGCCTTAAGCAGCACAATTATCACTTACGTTGATTTTCCGAAATTAGAAAAGATCGGAGATCATGCTTTCGATTACTGTGTGGAGCTTACTGAGATCTCTCTCCCATCGCTTAAGGAAATAGGATTCTGCGCATTTTTGGGATGCGACAATCTTATCAAGGCGTACCTTCCCAACGTATCCGTTGTCGATCGTTTTGTATTCCAGAATTGCAGAAACATCACCGACGTCACATTTGGCGAGCTTGAGTTCGTTGATCATAGAGATTACGGTATTTTCTACGCAGGAAATGACGTGAGCAACATCAATATCACTCTTGCCTGCACACAAAAGGCGCTTGAGCTTAACGGTTTTGCTTTTGAGGCAACGGATGTGCTTTACAGCGAAACGGATGATTACAAAAACAACGTGTTTATGGGCTTTACGTTCAAGAGCGTAACGCTTGCACACAACGGCAAGTGCGAAGACTGTGGAGCTGCAGAATAACCGAATCAACAACTAAATAAAAAGAGCCTGCGTAGCCCTTTGTACGCACAGGCAAATCTAATAAAGGCGGGGGACCTAAAGGTCCGCCGCCTTTATTGTTTTTGTGATAATGTTTGCAGAGATTGAAAAGTTAAACCCAAAAGAGTAGGCATAAAAAATGAAGAGCCTAAAAACAATAACGGACGGAGAAAACTCCGTCCGCTATTTTTGTTTTGCTTATAAAACATCTTTTTGCATATAGCTCTTTTGATACTTTATCGGGGTCATACCATATTGCATTTTGAAGTCCTTAATAAACTTGGTTACGTCTCCGTATCCCACCTCTTCGCAAATTTGGGCAAGCTTGAGCTTCTTTGTTTGTAGTAGCTTGGCGGCTTCTCTGAGCTTAAATTCCTTTAATACCTCAGTGAAGGTTTTACCCGTCTCCTTATGAAACAGCTTTGAAAAATATGGCTCGCTGTATCCAAAATGCCTTGAAAGCTCTCGCATTGTTATGCTGCGGTAATTTTCATACATATAGTTGAGAACGCCGATCCATTTTCCTTCTTTTGCGGGAAATGACATCAAAACCTGTCGGGTATCACCGTAGTTCTGCATACAGTAAACCAAAATTGATTGGAGCAAAAGAGTCATCATTTCACCGTGATACGGTAGATTGCCTTCCTGTTGGTCATAAAGCTCCAGAATAATACTCGGTATGAATTCGTCATTGCCGCATTCAAAGCATACGGGGATTGCAAAGGAGGGTAAATTCGGAATATTAAAGTTTACAAACTTATCGGGTCTTACCTTTATAGTAAAGCAAAGGCAATCATCAAGTGCGGAAAGCTGATGATCTACACTTGAGTTTATGATTGTAAAGCAGCCCGTTTTTTGTTCGTAAAGCACTCCCTCTACTGTATGATAGCAAACGCCCCTCACAACGTAAACCAGCTCTAAAAAATCGTGATGATGCTTTGGAATATCTACGTATCGAAGCAGTTTTTCTATCTCTATGTCGCAATCCTCTTTAAAAAACTCGCTTGCAGGAAGCCCCATCTTTCTAAATTGCTTTGCAAGAAGGTCTTCAATTTTTTTGCTTTCTGCCTCAAAGACGGAGGAGTTGATATATTCTACCGAGGGAAACGATCCGTTGCTGTATTTTGTGAGCAAAAGATACTTTGCATGAGACAAATTCTTGCCAAATTTTGAGTGATATTTCTTTCCGAGCTCTTCTATCTTATCCAAACGATGCAGCTCTTCTATCGTGTAGTGGCTCATTTTTGCCCTCCTCAGCATTAAAATCTTTGTACAATTTATATAATAACACAAAAGAAAGTTAAAATCAACCTATTTTCTTCGCAAAATATATAGTATTTTTTAATTTTCTGTA
>JAFXKD010000007.1 GCA_017531925.1 Clostridia bacterium
GACCTCCCGTTCTTTTCTCAGTTGACTTGTCCTGACAAAAGGTGGCGGACGTTGGGAGCAGTAAAGACGGCAATAGGGCACCGCCCTGAACTACAGGGTTCTATGTTTCCGCGCACACGGTTGGGTGGGGTGAAAAAGCACAGCTGCGATGAAGTGAACTGTTATAGCTTACTTCATAAGACAGCTGTGCTTTTTATTTTTTAAAATAACTTGCATTTTTTATATTAAAGTGGTATAATGATAGTGCCAAACCAACTGAATAATCTGAGCAAGGGCTATTTTTATCTTTATGGGATAGATATACCCTTTATTGCCATACTTATTTTGAGTTTGTATAAAATGCAAATTCCTGCTGAGTATGGCGTGAAGATATTTGGTTCTTGCTGTTTCAGTTGGTTTGGCGACTATCGGAGTTTGCGTTTTTAGTGCGGTTACTTCGGTAGCCGCATTTTTTGTTTTACTTTGTGATTGGATAAGGAGGAAAACTATGAAGAACACATTTGATTACAAAGAAGGTCAGCATCTCTCCGATATCAGAGACAGATTGGAGGACAATCTTGAAGAGTTTAAGAAAAAGTTTATTCTTTTCTTCATAGGCTTGGTGGGTATTGCGCTCAGCATTGTGCTTAATGCCTTTGGTGCAATGGGTATTGCAAGTATCCCGATGCTTGTTTTTGTTGCAGCCTGGTGCGGTCCTCTCGTCGTTAAATTCTGGTTTTCGGGCTTTGGCTCTTTGTTTGATTTTCAGTACAAGGAGTATGAGATCGATCAATACGGAAACAAAAGGGACGTTAGCAAGATCGATTCTGTTTTGGTTGGACCGTTTATGAAGTGTATGGTTGCTCTTGTCGTTGCGGTCATCGCCTTTTACCTTGTTCCCGCTGAGATCATAGTGAGATTTTTAAATCACATAAGGCTTGAGAGCAAGCTTGGTGAAAAGGGCTCCGTGGCGGCGACTCCGCGCAGAGAGGCGATCCTTTCCGTTATAGTAATCATTGCTATGATAATAGCGGGGACTATTGGCGGTATTGTTTCGAGCGTGAGAGAAAACACGTCGGATATGAGTGACGGAGAGGTTTCCGCGATCATTAGCACTCTTCAAAGCAAATCAAAAAGCTATACCATAAACAGCCTTTACAGCTACACCTCAGAATCAACTCAAGTTTGCGGAAAGGTGGTGCAGGCAGGAGAAACGATCACCTTGACAGCCTCTTATGATCTTAAATACTTCAGCGATGGAAAGACGTATATCGTTCCTGCGGGTATTTATACGTACACGGGCGGCAAGTGGGTTGATGTGGATGCGAATACTGCACTCGCGCTTTCGGGATTTGCGATAGGAGTTGCGTTTGACCTTGGATCTATGAAGGAAAATACCGATACGTTCGTTATCAACGTAGAAAAAGAGGTTATGGGAGGTCGTATCGACAAAGACGTACACGATTGCTATCAGCTTAGGGCAAAGGATAATTCCAAGCTTCAATTTGAGGATTTCTATATAGAAAAGGATTTTGAGTTTGCAGCTTGGTCGGGACAAAACTATATTTTCGTATTTGGTAAATAATTAAATATTAAGAAGGAGAAATATATGGAAGTTACAGGTCATAATACGTTATCCACAGATGAGATCTCGGTAACGTCAAATCCGTACCTCAGGGATATCGAGGTTTGGAACGAAAGAGATCTGCCTCATTACAAGAAAAAGGTGGCAGACAGAATGTTCAGCGGATATATATCGATTTTTTTGGGCGCGCTCATTTCATATGCGCTGTATCTGGTATTTTTCGCAACGGTTGCTTCGATGTTCCCGGGACTCTACTCAATGGTCAGCTCAAGCTTTACGGCGCAGTGGGTATGCTTGTTTTTATTCTATGCTATCGTTTTTGTTGCGGTTTTCTTCTATGGCAAAAAGTCAATGGTGAAATTCGTTGCTTCCTGCCACGGTGAAGTGGCGCACGACGGAAATCCCTTTATGAAAAAGCTTAAATTACATATCGTTATTTCCGCAGTGCTATGCATCGCGGTAAGTGTCGTTTGTATTTTGCTCTTTGATGAAAACGTAAGCTCACAGATGGGACTCGCCGTTTTGGAAAGCTATATGTACGTGCCCGCGATCATTTCGCCGCTTGCGTACTTCATAGGATCGCTTTCTGCAAGAAACGGTATGATAAAATGCCCTGTTTGCGGCAGATTTGATACGGTTTACAGAGTAAAAAGCTCCGAGGATTTCGGTGAGCGACAGGACGGCTCGCACAAGGAATATGACTATAAGACTGAGCGCGTGGGCACTAAGACGACGACCACATACTACACCGACGGTTCAAGAACGACTCGCTCAGAGGGTATTTACGGCTCGGTGCGCTATACGCAGGAGTACGATGATTACTCAAGTCTTTCAAAGTTTACATATCTTTGCCGTGAATGCTCTTACGTAGAGGAGACACTTGAGGAAAAAACCTGGAAGACCAAGAGGGATGAATACAGGGGGTAGAATATGAGTAAAATAGTAGAAATATATCCCGATATTGAATCGGTTAAGCTGCAGGCAGAGGCGCGAAAGGCATTCGGATGGAAATCCGAGGTCTCCGTTAATGACCGCGGAGTATATGAAGTAACATTTATAAGAGATGACAGCAAGGCAGAAAACAAAAAGCTTGGGGAGCTTGAGAATGAATTTATGCAATGCTCGGTCGCACAGGATTATATTGAAAGGTATAGCCGTGTAAGTGCCGATAAAAAGAAGTTCAAGGCTTTTCCCACCATCGTCCTTTTGATTTTGATCTACTGTATAATACAGCTCGGAGTGCTTGCCGCAGTTTCGTGTCTGTTCAAGATCATGTACGTTGCGGACCCGAACGTCTTTTATGATCTTGGTATGAACGTAACGGTCGGTGAGGAGACCGTACCGTTGACTCCCGATTGGAAGACCGTAGTGGACCTTGAGAGCCTTGGATTATACGGATTTGCCTCAATGCTTGGAGTGATGGACAAAATGCTCACGGTGACTGTTGATCTTCTTATTGATCTTCTTTTCGGATTGGGACTTGCGGCGGGTGTTGGTCTGTTTCTTATTATCTTCTTTATGATAAGAAAGACCTTGATCGCGAGAGTTTTCTATAAGGCAGAGGTTGAATATCTGCAAAAGCGTAAGACCTTGCTCGCTTCGAAGCTCGAGGGACTTGACGACAGAATGGATGAGATAATGGCAGAGGTGAAAAAGGTCAAGGCGAAGAGACAGAAAAAGACCGATGCGCCTTCTGAGGATAAAGCTCCTTGCTAAGTGGCGGAAGGGAATGCACAATTTCGTTTTTGAAGGCATAGTACCAATATTCAGACCGATCAAAATTTGAAAAATAATATTGCTTTTGGGGATATTGTGTGATATAATGTTTTCAATAATGAAAAAACAGGGAGGCTCTTATGGGAGTTCTTGAAAACAAGCAGAGATTTATTGAAATATACAAGGCGAATATCAAGCGCGAGGGGGCGGACAGGCTTCTTGACTACCTTTGCGCGTCCGACTTTTTCTCCGCGCCCGCATCAACGCGCTTTCACGGCTCGTATCCCGGTGGTCTTTGTGAGCACAGTCTTAACGTTTACGACTGTCTGAAGGACATTATGGAGCGTCCGCGTATGAGAGAGGTTTACGGTATCGATTACTACTCCGACGAGAGCATTGCCATCGTTTCGCTTCTTCACGATCTTTGCAAGGTGGATTTTTACGTTGAATCCACTCGAAACGTCAAGGAAAACGGCGTTTGGAGAGAAAAACCCTTCTACACCATCGACGACAAGCTCCCCTACGGTCACGGGGAAAAGAGCGTTTACATCGTTTCGGGATTTATGCGTCTTACGCGCGACGAGGCGTTTGCGATCCGTTATCACATGGGTTTTTCCGATGTTACTCCCCAGGAGATGAACAACGTGAGCAAGGCTTTTGAGATGTTCCCGCTCGCTTTTGCCGTTTCCGTTGCTGATATGGAGGCTTCGTACTTTATCGAGGGAAGTAAGGAATAAATTGTAATAATGCTAAAGTATAGCCGAAGAGAGTCAAAGTCTTATGAGATAGCCTCTCTTCGGCTATAGTGATTCAAAAAGAAGCCTCGCCCTTTGGGAGAGGTGGATGCCGTAAGGCAGACGGAGAGGGTATAAAAATGCAGCAGATGCCATTAAAGAAAAACAAGAAGCTTTTAAATATAGCAAGAATTTTACGCAGCAATATGACGCGTCAAGAGAAGCATTTATGGTATGATTTTTTGCGATATTATCCGATAAAGATTTATAAGCAACGAATTATAGACGGTTTCATAGCTGATTTTTACTGTCATAGCGCACGTCTGGTAATAGAGCTTGACGGCTCGGGTCACTATACAAAACGGGGCAGAGAGTACGATCAAGAAAGAACCGAAATTCTTGAGAAATATGGGATCTGCGTTTTACGCTTTACTAACAGTGATGTGGATGACAATTTTGAGGGTGTTTGCTATATGATTGATAAAATTATCAATGAAAGAGTGGAGAGATTAGAATAATGGGCCCTCTCACCCGCTACGCGGGAGCTCTCCCAAAGGGCGAGCCTGCCCTCTCACCCGCTACGCGGGAGCTCTCCCAAAGGGCGAGCCTGCCCTCTCACCCGCTACGCGGGAGCTCTCCCGGAGGGCGAGCCTTTAGTGCTGATCCCGGCGTTGTATATACAAGCCGTATAAATGCTGAAAGCACCGATCGAAATGGTGTCATTATTAACAGAGAAATTACTGATATCGTTAGGTACAAGCATCGCGTTTGATAGGTCAGATGCCAATTGGATAAGCCTTATTACAAATAGAAAGAGATAACAAATCGGTTTGCCGCCGAGATGTTATCTCTTTTCTGTTAGTATAAAGTGATATTCTTTGCTAAAGCAAAGAGTGATATTTTATTCGCCTTGAGCCTGCGAAGCAATACAACTCGATACAGGCGAATAAAGTTGCGCTATACTACGATTGGAACATAGCGCTAAAGGTCGGTGTTTTTTATTTTTCGATTATTTTGATTATTTCGCCCTTGTTTGTGCAGACGGTGAGTATTGCGCTATCAACGGTGACGGTTACGAATTTTGCGCAGTGAAGCTCGGGGGCTGTGGAATCAAGCCCTATAAACGGGGTGGAGCCGTTCTTCAGAAATTTGAAGAGGGCTTCTTTTTTTGTCCAGATATTAAGATAAGGGGTGCCTCCCTCAAGGGCGAGTCTTTCGTTTTCGGTGAGGAAGCGGGGGAAAGGGGATTTTTCGATAATGTCCTCAATGTCAATGCCGACGAGGGTTTTACCTGAATCGGAGAGAGCCACGGCGGCGTAGGACGCGCTATGGCTGATTGAGATATCGGTATCGAGATCTATAAAAAACGGTCTGCCGCCATCCGTATAGCCGAGGGCGGTGCGCTGTCTGTCGCTAAGGAGTGAGAGGGCGCAGAGGGAGGCGTTATAAAACTTTTCGTTCCGTTTGCTTTCAAGGCGCTTTTGGGCGGGGGCGGAGAGGGAGGTTATGATATTTTGTTTTTCTGCATCGGATAAACTCTCGATTTTTCTTACAAATACCGTTACCATTTTGCTCTCCTTTCCGTGAGTGGATTATTTTAACTAATTATACGGTATTTTTGAAAAAAATTCAAGATTTTTTGAAAAAAACTCGAAAAAGTGGCACTGTTTGGCACGTTTTGGCACTGTGTGGCACTATTTTTTGATGTATAATGCGTTCACACGGTTGAAACGTACGTGCAAAAAATAAGAAAGGGGGATTGATAAGATGAAAAGATAACAAGGTGATGGATCCCATAACGCGTTTTAAACGGATATGCCGTGCGCATGAGCTGCCGCTGTATGCGGAAAAATACGTAAATTCCTGCAAAAACGAGGGAGGAGATTCCTTTGACAGATTTCCAAACGTTGCCGGCTTTGCGAGAAGTCTCGGGATCGGGGTAGATCTTCTTAGAAGAGTCAGAAGAAGATACCCCGAGCAGTACGATGCGGTGCTTGCGCTGCTTGAGGACGAGGCTTTAAACTGTGGGAAGAGTCCCACGATCCTATCCGCATACCTGAAGGAGCGTCTTGATTTCGGAGAGAAGAAGGAGAGCGGCGCAAGTGAGAGTGGCGCGGAGAGGTTGAAGATCGTTTTTGAGCATAACATAAGTGAGGACGGCGGATGAGTGGCAGAGTTTTGAAGATAGGCGGTGTGCCGAGCGAGAAGCAGAGGGAATTTTTTCGCTCGCGAGCCAAATACACCGCTTACGGAGGCGCGAGGTGCGGCGGAAAGAGCTGGGCGTTGCGGCGAAAGCTTATGGGCTTATGCTTGAACTACCCGGGAATCCGTTGCCTACTCGTGCGGCGCAGTCTGTGGGAGCTGAAGGCAAATCACGTGCTTCCGCTTCTTGCGGAATACGGCTCGATCGCAAAATACGGCGAGCGCGACAGGGTGATCGAATTAAAAAACGGCAGTACGATACATCTCGGCTACTGCGCGACCGATTCGGACACGCTGAGGTATCAGGGGCAGGAATATGACATTATCGCGATAGACGAGGCAACGCAGCTGAGCGAATATCAGTTTTCAATTTTTAAGGCCTCGCTACGAGGTGTCAACTCATTTCCAAAGAGGATGTATCTGACCTGCAACCCCGGCGGAGTCGGGCACGCGTGGGTGAAGCGGCTCTTTATTGACCGCGATTTCAGAGAAGGGGAGGACCCTGCGGATTACAAATTCATTCCCGCTCTGGTCTATGACAACGAGGTGCTTTTGCGGAGCGATCACTCGTATTTAAGTCAGCTTAAGGCACTTCCGAAAAGGCTCAGGGATGCTTGGCTCGACGGTCGCTGGGATGTCTTCGAGGGGCAATTTTTCCCAGAGCTTTCGGAGGAAAAGCACGTTATCGATGTGCATACCGTTCCCAAAAACGTTATTCGCTATATCGCCATCGATTACGGCTTCGATATGCTTGCTGTGCTGCTGATCGCCAAGGACGAGGGTGGAGTTTTGTACGTTGAGCGCGAGCTGATGAAAAAGGGACTTACTCTCGGAGAGGCGGCGCGGGAGATCGTGCGATTTATCGGGGATGCGAGGGTCGAGCTTGCGGTGGCGTCGCCCGATCTGTGGAACAGGCGGCAGGACAGCGGTCTGAGCGGCTTTGAAATTATGCAGTCGGTGTGCGGTATGCCGCTGATGGTAGCCGCGGACGACAGGAGGGTACCCGGCTGGCGCGTTCTTAAGGATCGCTTGGCGAGTGAAACCTTGTTCATATCGCGCGATTGTCCCGAGCTTATAGCCTCGATGCAATCTCTGCTTTGCGACAGGGAGAAAATTGAGGATGCGGCAAGCAAGCCGCACCATCTGACGCACGCGCCGGAGGCTTTGAGATACGCGGTAATGAGCAGGCTTGAATGCACGCGTAACGTGGATGAGCCGCTGCCGTTCACATTTGCGAAAAAGGGACAGTCCGCGCGAGGGTTTATGGATTTTTGACGTGTGCTGTCAGTTCGGCTTCGCTCGTTGTTAGCACTCGTTTCGTGCCGATGTTTTGCCTACTTTTTCAAAAGTAGGCGCGCGCCGCGCAGGCTAATACGGCATTTCTTTTTGTTAGCTTTTTCTTTGGGCCTCTTTTCTCAAAGAAAAAGCGGCTAAGGGGTTTTGGTATTAAAAGTTTGTGGGATAACGATGTGGGGCTTTTTTTGAAAAACTTCTCGCTGCGGCTCGGTCACGCTCGGGGAAAAACAACACACTGTGTTGTTTTTTAAGACCCTCGCGCCGCTTCGCTACCCCACACCCCGAAAAACTTTAATCGCTTGGTTTGTACAGAGTCGGCACAAATTTTCGATAAAACGCGGGCGTTTTATC
>JAFXKD010000040.1 GCA_017531925.1 Clostridia bacterium
AAAAGCTTTTAATCGCTTGGTTTGAGCAGAGTCGGCACAAATTTTCGATAAAACACGGGTGTTTTATCGGTTTTGAAGCATCAATCCCGCCCTTACGTGCAAGCACGACGATCGGTATTGCTACTTCAAAACTACGAAAAATCAAATCGGGGATTTGATTTTTCTAAAATTTGTTTGTGAGTGCGTAGCCGTGGGGATTGCGGTGGGCGAAAATCTCGGTTTCGTTTACCGCGAACATCACTCAGAGGCGTCATCCTGAGCGAGGGCGACGCCCGAGACGAAGTTTTGCTGAGGGAGCCCTGCACTTTTGAACGCATCATAACAATCAATCGAAGCGAGCCGATGCAAAACCTGCACAACGTGCAGGGATCTACGAAGGAGTCTTTGTGACTTTCCATAGGCAAAGTTACATTTAAATAAAAGACTCGCTAAGATCCTCCCAAGTGGAATTTAATCCATTAATAAGCGCTATTTTTTTAGCTCTTACGTAGCCCTTCAGCTGCTTTTCGCGTTCAATTGCCTCAATAGGACGGTTATATTCTTCAAAATAAACGAGCTTATGCGTATGATAGCGCTTTGAAAAGCCGTCGATGACATCGTTTTTATGCTCGTTCATTCTCCGCCCAATATCGTTTGTCATTCCAACGTACAGTACGTTGTTCGTTTTGTTGGTTATAATATAAACGTAATACATAAATATTAGTTCTATTTTGCAGGGTCACAAAGACTCCTTCGTAGATCTCTGCGCGCCAAGGCGCTTGGTTTTGTCCGTTCCGCTTTGCTACACTACCAAAACTTCGTCTCGGGCGTTGCCCTCGCGTTGAAGTCACCGAAGGTTACTTCCGATGACGTATAGCCGTGAGGTTTGCGGTGGGCGGACGTTTGCTCGGGTGCACGGAGTGCCCCCCTACACAAGTTAGTGTATAGCTGTTTTATACGGCTACACATACAATAGCAAATTGCAGATTTTTAAAGCGCCTGTTAAAATGCTTTAAAAATCGTTATGTGTCAATTCATTGACACAATTTGCGCGGATTTAGTGGGTTTAGCACTTACTAAATGGCTACCGGGCGTAGCTCCATAAAAGTTTTTTGGTTCTTTTTTTCAAAAAAGAACGTATTTCAAAGCAAACTAACTCTAAATATTCGGTGAAACCTCTTTGATTATTTCCTTTATCTCGTAATCGAGCATTGCGTCGTTATAGAGTCTGCGCTCGATCGTTTCGATGGAGCTGATTATTGTCGAGTGATCTCTGCCGAAGATCTTGCCGATATTGGGCAGGGACATTTCCGTTACCTCACGGATGATATATATTGTGATATGGCGCGCGAGGGCGATCTCCTTAGTTCTCTTAGCGGAGATAAGCTCCTCCTTCTTTACGCCGTATTTCTGATAAATTGACGAGAATATCTTTTCAACGGTCACGCTTGTAGGCTCTGCTCCGCCGAGAAGCTCCGAGATGCAGCCTCTTGCGAGGTCCATATCGATCTGCTCACCCGAGAGGAACACTCTCGCGCCGAGCTTCTTTATCGCTCCCTCGATCTGACGGATATTTGATCTGAGATTTTCCGCAAGGAAGGTAAGCACGTCCTCGGGCAGATCAATTCCCACCTGCTCCGCCTTTTTCTTGATTATGGCTATACGAAGCTCAAGATCCGGTGGCTGTATATCCGCGATAAGTCCCCACTCGAAGCGGGTTTTAAGTCTGTCTTCAAGTGTTTTTATCTCTCTTGGCTGACGGTCGCTCGTGAGGATTATCTGCTTTCTGCCCTCGTAGAGCGCGTTGAAGGTGTGGAAGAATTCTTCCTGCGTTGAGACCTTGCCGCCGATGAACTGGATATCGTCGATGAGAAGCACGTCGCAGTCGCGGTATTTTTCACGGAATTCCGGCATCGCCTGACGGGAGAGGCAATCGATCATCTGATTTGTGAAATCCTCGCCCTTTATGTATATAACCTTTACGTTGGGGTTCTTTTGTCTTAAATGGTTGGTGATGGCGTAAAGCAAGTGTGTCTTACCTATTCCGCTGGGACCGTAGATAAAGAGGGGGTTGTAATTCTTAGCCGGCATATTCGCAACGGCTACGCAAGCCGCGTGCGCAAATTTATTCGACGAGCCGACGATGAAGTTGTCAAAGGTGTATTCAAAGTTGAAGGGGGGCATCGTTGAGCCGAGGTGATGCTCCTCTGCCTGCTTTGCCTTAGCTCTTTCCTCTTCTTCCCTTTTCTTTTTCTCCTGCTCAAGTCTCCAGGTGGGGTCGCCGATGGATACGCGCTCCATAATGCTTCTGATCGCTTCCTCGCGATTTATGGGTGTTCCCGTGAAGATCACGTTCACAGTTACCTCAAAGCCAAGCTCCTCAGCAAAGCGGCGCGCGATCTCGCCCGCGTATTTTTCGGTGATGGTCTTATGCTTAAGCTCACTCTTTATTCCCATTGTGATAACGCCGTCCTCGTAGTCCTCGACGGTAAGATCTTTAAACCAAAGCTCGCGGATCTCGGTCGCCATACAATCCTTGAAGGAGTCGTAAACTATGCCCCAGACGAGCTTTATTTCTTCTAAATATGCGCTGTTCGACACGACTGTTTTTCCTTTCGCGTATTTTTGCTTTTTTTCTACACGCGCGCGGGCGTGTTATATATTCTAAATTAATATAATAATATAATATCAACTCATTATATCATAAATATCAAGATTTAATAAAAGATAGAAGAAAAATTAACAATTTGTTTACATTTTTGACGGGGGTTCCCGCCGATTTGTAGGGGAAAGTAACTTTACCCATGGAAAGTCACAAAGACTCCTTCGTAGATCCCTACGCGCCAAGGCGCTTGGTTTTGTCCGTTCCGCGATGCTCTACTTCCAAAACTTCGTCTCGGGCGTTGCCCTCGCGTTGAAGTCACCGAAGGTTACTTCCGATGACGTGCTTAGGTGATGTTCGCGGTGGGCGGATGTTTGCTCGGACGCACACAGTGCGCCCCTACGGGTTTGAGGAGAGAGCCGATTGTTTGTACAGACTTTGCTCTCCTCATCCACCGCGAGCGGTCCCCCTTCCCCGCTGGGGAAGGCTTGGGTTAGTGCCCCCTACACAAGTTGATGTGTAGCCGTTTTGCGTTTTATGTGGCTATTCACACAGTAGCAAATTACTGTTTTTCGAGTTAACGAGAAAAACAAAAAGCACTTTGCCGATAGTTCTTCGCTTACGCTCAAGAATGACGCCATTGGCGTCGGGCAAAGTGCAATTTGCGCGGATATAAAATTTCCATAAGATTTGAGTTTTTTCGGGGGTAAAAGGGGGCATTTTTTTCAAAAAACGCCCCCTTATTTTTATAAAACTAACTTTTTATTTTTTGCTCTCGTCGAGGTAGATAACCACCTTACGGTTAGATTCGGAGCCGATGGAGTTTGTATTTACTCCTGCGAAGCTCTGAAGCTCTGCGTGGATTATTCTGCGCTCGTAGGGATTCATAGGTTCAAGCATAACGCTTCTCTTATATTTTACTACCTTATGCGCCATTCTTCTTGCGAGAGCGCGGAGAGTTTCCTCTCTCTTTGCTCTGTAGGACTCAACGTCAACGGAGATCTTGGGCGTGGGAGCCTTCTTATTCTCCGTTCTGTTAGCCGCGAGATTGGTGAGGTGCTGGAAGGAGTCGAGTGTTTCGCCGTGGTGGCCGATAAGCACGCCTGCGCCCTCTCCGAGAACGTCGATCTTCTTACCAAACTCGGTGTCGGATACGATAACGTCCGCGTTGATATTCATATTCTTAAGTGTTGTCTTTACAAATTCAACTGCGAGGTCGATCGCGGTGGGTGCGTAGCTTACCTGAAGCTTTGCGGGTGCTGAGCCTATTCCGAAAAGTCCCTTTTTAGGCTCCTCGAGAACTGTATATTCAAGATTCTCCACGGATGCGCCAAGCTCGCTTGCGGCGTTGCGGAGAGCTTCGTCAACGGTCTTACCCGTTACTATAGTTTCTTTTTTCATATTATATTTCTCGTCTTTCTTTAACTATATAGTGAATTAATCTTCGCTGCCGCCGACGAACGTTGCATATTCCTCGTCATCGTCGTCGATGTGGTGGAGCGAACGGGGTCTTTCTCTGTCAGGATCGAGGTCCGCATTTTCCTTGCGCTTTCTCTGGGGCTTTCTTGAGGAGTACATCTCCTTCTCAGCCGCCTTATAATCCTCTTCGGTAAATTTGGGAATGGGCATCACCTTGCTCATAATGAACTGCTTAATAGTTGTAAGCACGCTTCTGAACAACCAATAGATACCTACCGCACCGGGAACCATAAAGGAGAATACCGTGGACATAAGGGGCATATACCACTCCATCATCTTAGTGGAGCAGCCCGCGCCGGGAGCTTCCTCATTTGTGGTAGCCTGATACGTGAACTTCTTGGATATCTTCATTGAACCGAAATATACAACAAAGGTAAGCACGGGGACGATGAGGAGCCAATAATTACCGCTGAGGCTTGGCGTATATCCAAAGTTGATGGGACCTACGCTAAAGCTGGGAATGGACGTGAAGCCCTTGAGCGCTTCGAGAACGCCCTCTCCGTTCTGGATCATTGCGAAATCTGCAAGACCTGCAAATTCCTCAACGTTCTTAATCTGTGAAAGAAGCTCGATGGTGCCGTTAGTGGAATTAAGTGTCATTCCGAGACCGCCCGCAGCCGTGCTTGCTGTGAAGAACACCTTGAGAGCCTCTGCGAAGCTTGCAGTTCCTCCGAGAACGTACTGAATGGGGTCAACAACGATATTATAGAGGAGCATAATGATGGGGAGCTGAATAAGCATTGGCAAGCAGCCGCTCATCGGATTGAAGTTCTCTCTCTCGTAAAGGTTCTGTATCTCCGTAGTTACCTTTTGCTGAGTAGCCTGGTCGTTTCTGCCCTTATAGTGATTTCTTATCGCCATTTCCTTGGGACGGAGCATTGCCTGCTTGATGCTGTTCTTCTGCTGCTTGATCGTAAGGGGAGTCATAAGAAGCTCAACAAGGATAGCGAATACGCAGATACCGATAAGGTAGTTTCCAAAGCCCACGGTGTTTGTGATAAGACCGAGGAATGAACCGATCCAGAAGCGAAGATTCTGAAGAAGATCGCGGCTCTCGTTAAGATCCACCGAGTATTTCATAGCCTTGACGATATTCTTTACGTCGTTCTCGCTGAGAGTATCGTAGCTGAGAGTATTATTTGTGTCGTACTTTGCAAGGACCTTTTTTGCCGCCTCAAGATTTACCTTGTAGCTGCCGTCCTCGTTCTTTACTCCGGGATACTCGGAGAGATTTGCGTCATCTCCAAGCACATCGTAGCCGCGGTAAGCCGCCACAAAATCGTTCCACGCGCCGCTGTTATTTCTTACGAGCGTTGCGATGGCATTGAGCTGATCCGAGGTGAGCTGACTTCCCTCACTTTCAACATTCGTTATCTTTATCGTCTGAGGACCCGCGCCTATGCAGGACGTGAAAACGGTGCAAAGAAGCGTGAGAAGAACGAGCAGGATAAGAATTTTTGAATTAAAAATCTTTTTCATTTTCAATTTTTTAACTGACCTTTTTAAAAGATCAATTCCCTTTCGTTTTTAATGGGTTTTTGTACTGCCAATATTATGTGCCGAGCAGTACCTCGGTAAACCGCGTGTATGTTCGTTTTTTGAACTGCGGTGTCATTTTTTGCTTTCTCTGTGTCTTTTTGGAACAGGATCGTAGCCGCCCGCACTGTACGGGTTGCAACGGAGTATGCGCCAGAGCGTGAGTCCGAAGCCTATGAATACTCCCCACTCCGAGAACGCTTCGATCGCGTACTGCGAGCAGGTGGGTCTGAATCTGCACGTTGCCTGTCCCTTGAGATGGGAGAGATGCTTTTGGTAAAAGCGGATTAGCTTGATACAGAGCTTTTTGATCACTTTGCTTGTGCCTCTGTCTGTGAATTTTTGATGCTTGGAGCGGTATCGGCGTTTCTTGGGATTCTGTACATTTTGATTTTTTCAAAGGCTGAAATAAGCTCGGCGGCGATCTCCTTACTGCTTGTCTCGTGCGCGCCGCTTCGTGCCGAAATGACGATGAGATAGCCCGTTTTAAGCTCGCCGTAGGCTCTCGCCTCGGAAAGTCCCGCGCGGATAACTCTTTTTGCGCGGTTTCGTTCTACTGCTCCGCCGTTCTTTTTTGAAACGGAAAGCCCCACTCTGTTGACGTACTTCTTTTCGGGGTTCGCGAGCATTTGTCTCTTTGCACCCCAGTCGCGCAGGACGTAAACGTTCAAGTGCTTAGTGTTCGCGCGCTCGCCGTTTTTATACGCCTTTACGTACAGATGATGCTCTTTTATAGCGACGTCCTTCATTCTGTGGCTTCCTTTCGTTTCATTTTGGTTTTTTGGTTGGCTGAATTTTCATTGTGCTTCCGTTTGTAGTTAGTTTTTTGCCGTTGTTCGCACTCGCTTTGCACTGATGTTTTGCCTACTTTTTCAAAAGTAGGCGTCCGCGCGGCGTTAGCGCATATACGGCATTTCTTTTTGTTAGCTTTTTCTTTGGGCCTGCTTGGTCAAAGAAAAAGCGGCTATATGGTTTTGGTGTGAAAAGTTAGTTGATTTGGACCTACTTTTTTCGAGAAAAAAGTAGCAAAAAAGCTTTTAATCGCTTGGTTTGTGAAAAGTCTGCACAAATTTTCGCCCATTCGCATGCGAATTGGCGGTTTTGAAGCATCAATCCCGCCCTTACATGCAAGCACG
>JAFXKD010000041.1 GCA_017531925.1 Clostridia bacterium
ATGACGTGCTTAGGTGATGTTCGCGGTGGGCGGAGGTTTGCTCGGCTCGTCGGGGTAGCGAAGCGGCACGAGCGTAATGAATAACAGTCCGGGGGACTGTTAGAACGCGAGTGGACCGAGCCCGCAGGCGAGACCGTCGACCCCTACACAAGTTGGCGTATAGCCGTTTTGCGTTTTATATGGCTACTCACGCGGTAGCAAATTATAGATTTTTAAAGCGCCTGTTAAAATGCTTTAAAAATCGTTATGTGTCAATTTATTGACACAATTTGCGCGGATTTAGGCGGCTCAGCACACACTAAAACGGCTGTTGGGGAAAGCGCTTTAAAGCTTTTGCGGAGCTTTTCTCGAAAAGCGACCTTTTTTATCTAACTAACTTCCTACTTCTGAATAATCTCATCCACCGCGTCGGAAATTCTTTTTGCGACTGTTTCAATGTCGCCTGCGGCAGAGATGATGTAAATATGCTCGCCTTCCCTGTCCTTCAGCTCGTCGAAAACGGAGAGGAATTTGTTTCTAACGGAGGTGAGCTTTTCCTTTGTCTCATAAATTTCGGTGGTAGCCCTTCCCTTCGAGATGCGCTCAAGCGACTCGTCGGGGGTGAGGTCGAGGAAGATGCACGCGTCGGGAGTGCGGATCTCGGGGCAGCCTAGATTCATTCCCTTGACCCATTCGTAATCCGTTTCACTTCCCTGATATGCAAGCGACGAATAATAATATCTGTCGCAGAGGACGTCGTAGCCCTCGTCGAGCATCTTTTCGATGCCCCATTTATTGTTTACATTATGGAAGATGCGGTCAAGCACGAACATCGCCGCCATCTCGCACGAGGTCCTCTTGCTAACGCCAGAGAGCGCATCGCGAAGCATGCCGCCCGTAAGAGAGATAGTCGGCTCGCTCGTTACGTAAGCCTTTCTTCCCTTGCCTTCAAGGTATTCGCAGAGCTTTCCGATCTGAGTGGTCTTGCCGCTGCCGTCAATGCCCTCGAATACTATAAATTTTCCTTTTTTGTTCATTTTTTACCTCAAATCGCCATCTTTTAAGGCTTATTTTTGCTCCTTTATTCCCTTCGATCTTAAAAATTCTATAAATTCCTCCGCACTGCCGAGCGTGAAGGAGTCTTTTTTTAAATCGTACCAAATCTGACCTTTGGAAACTACATAAATATAATTGTTGGTTATGATAAAGCACTTGATGTTTTCAAATTGTATCGAAAGCGTATTTCCACGCGCTTGAAGTGTGATTCTATCATCGAAAACTGACAATTCCTGCGCGATATGCCCGTTACTATCGAGTTCCTTTTCTCTTTGTACAGAGATTTTTACCGATCTGCGATAGTTTATTACCGTGCCTGCGACTAAGCCGATGAGGACAAATATGCAAATATAAATTGGAGTAGGCTTTCCGAAAGAGTCTTTAAAAATATGGCTTAACAAAAGAAATAGCGAAATGATAGCGGCGAATATTATAAGAGGTCGCAATCTTGTGAGTGAAAAAAACACATTTCTATACATTTCTTTTATTGAGTTTTCGTCTCTAACAAATCTGTTTTTAAATAACGGTTCGTTCATTTTGGGTCTCCTTTAAATCAGAATCCTATTCCTGACGTCAACTTAAACGTGTATATTCCCATTACATCACCGCTTTTGAACACAACGGCATTGAGATCAAATTTCCTGCCGTCTATCAAAACCTTATATCCGATCTTATATGTGGTTTGTTCGGTTTTGGGAATAACTGTCGCCGAGTAATTCGTGTACATTTGTGTTAACTCAACGTACTCCACGCCGCTCGAGAGATTCATTTGCCACGTTGCTTCCATATCCTCAACCATCGCCTTAAGGTCGTTTGCGTTAATGCTTACATCGGGGTGAATGTATGCGCTTGCTCCTTCGTAATCCTTATTAACAAGCGCGGATACAAAATCTTTTAGCATAAGGTCTGCGGCTTGTGTGTCTTTAATAAAATTGCAGGACGATAAAAGTATCAGAGAAAAAGTG
This sequence comes from Clostridia bacterium, assembly GCA_017531925.1. Classification (GTDB taxonomy): domain Bacteria; phylum Bacillota; class Clostridia; order Oscillospirales; family CAG-272; genus RGIG4608. The sequence goes on from JAFXKD010000041.1 coordinate 2,001, forward strand.
AGCACCAAGGCTAATGATAAAAATTTTTTCATAAATCTCTCCTTGCTTGTGATTGTTATACAGGTTTGGGGTGGGGTTACTCCCGTTGAGAACACACGGCTACGCGTCATCCCGCGTTTGCGGTGGTGAGTACGTTTGACGCGGACGCACACAGTGCGCCCCTACGAGGTCGGTGTGGTTATTTTATTAAATCGTAGCGGGATAGCAAACAAGATGGCTACTTTGCTATCAGCAAATTATAGATTTTGCGAACGTGTGAGCAAAATCGTTATGTGTTGTAACGCGAGGCGCGGTACAACACAATTTGCGCGGGATTAATTTACAAAAACGTTTTAAAGTTTTTTAGGGGTTATAGGGGGCAATTTTTCAAAAATGCCCCCTAAATCTTAAGGTAAACTAACTATTATCTCTTAATAATATCAGTACCAACGTACTTTCTGAGTACCTCGGGTACTACAACGCTTCCGTCGGCGAGCTGGTTCTGCTCAACGAGTGCGGGAAGAACGCGGCTCGTTGCAAGGCCGGAGCCGTTGAGTGTGTGCATAAATTCAACGCGACCGTCAGCTCTGCGAACACGCATCATACCGCGGCGAGCCTGGTAATCGCGCGCGTTGGAAACGGAAGAAACCTCTTTATATCCGTTCATTGAGGGGATATTGATCTCGATATCGTAGGTTCTTGCCATGGATGCGGAGCAGTCCTCTGCCGCAAGCTTAACTGTTCTGAAGTGGAAACCAAGTCCCGCAACGAGAGCCTCTGCCTTTGCAACGAGCTCGTCAAATGCCTCGTCACTCTTTTCGGGGAGCGTGAACTGGAACATTTCAACCTTGTTGAACTGATGTCCTCTTACCATACCTCTCTCATCGGAACGGTACGAGCCTGCTTCGCGTCTGAAGCAAGGTGTATAAGAGAAAAGCTTCTTGGGAAGATCCGCCTCGGTGAGGATCTCGTTTCTGTAAAGAGAAGCGAGAGCGGCCTCTGCTGTGGGAAGCATATATCTTGAACGGTTGTCAACGGGATTTTCGATCTTGAATACCTCATCCGCAAACTTGGGGAACTGACCCGCAGTTACGCCGCACTCGTATTCAAGCATATGGGGAGGAAGGATGAGCTCGTAGCCGTCCGCCCAGTGAGTGTCGATAAAGTAGTTGAGGAGCGCCCACTCAAGACGCGCACCCATTCCGCGATAGATCCAGAAGCCGCTGCCGGAGAGCTTTGTGCCTCTCTCGTAGTCGATAAGACCGAGATCGGTGCAAAGATCAACGTGATTCTTGGGCTCGAAATCGAATTTGTGGGGCTCACCGAAATAACGGATGGGCTCGTTGTTCTCTTTTCCGCCGGGCTTGAGGTCGCGGTCGGGAAGGTTGGGAAGACCGAGCATAACACCCTGGAGCTGAACGTCAACCTCCTTAAGCTCCGCGTCGATCTCCTTGGAGCGAGCGCCGAGCTTCTTCATCTCCGCAAAGATCGCAGAAACGTCCTTGCCCTCCTTTTTGTACTGAGGAATGAGCTTGTTTACTCTGTTCTGCTCAGCCTTAAGACCTTCTGTTTCTGTGATGAGCGCTCTTCTCTTTGCGTCAAGCGCGAGTATCTGCTCTATTTCCTCTTTAGCGTCCTTTCCCTTCATCGCGAGACGGGCGATGACCTCGTCGGGATTTTCTTTAATGTATCTTATATCAAGCATTTTGTTTTCTCCTTTTAACTTTTCTTGAAAAGTTTCTTAATTTTAGTGATGATCGCATGGAAAATGCGGTTGAATTGATTTGCTGTAAGCTCGGTTTCAATATCATTTTCCTTGTTTCGGGCAAGTTCTCCCGTTGCGTCACTACAAGTGTACATATTGTCCCAAGTACCCATATTTCTGCCTTTAATATCCATATTTTACCTCCGATCGCTAGCGAACAAATGTTCTTTTTCAAATATCCTTAAATATTTCTGCGCCGCAAACGCCCGTAAGGAGCTCCTCAAGGTCCTCGTCGGAGTCGAATGTGATCTCAACAACTCTCTTTTTGGGCGTGTTGACGATGCGCACCTTTCTTCCAAGACTCTCGCGGCTTCTCTTTTCAAGCTCGCGAAGATGGATTCTCGTCATAACGGTCGCATTTACCTCGTCCGCGTCCTCGATCTCTTCTTTTTCGGGAAGGTTGTTGAGCTTCTTGACTGCGTTCTCTACCTCGCGAACGCTAAGCTCTCTCTCAACGATCTTCTGCGCGAGAGCCTCAATGTGAGCCTCATCCTCAAGTCCGAGGAGCGCTCGCGCGTGACCCGCGCTGATCTCGTCGTTTTTGAGCATTTCGAGTACGTTTTCGGGAAGATCGAGCAAGCGAAGAAGGTTAGCAATCGCGCTGCGGCTCTTGCCTACCTGCTTTGAAACCTGATCCTGAGTGAGGCCGAAGCGATCGATAAGTCCTTGATATGCAAGGGCTTCTTCAACTGCGTTGAGGTCCTCTCTCTGTATATTTTCTATAATTGATACCTGCGCAATTTTGAGATCGTCGCCGTCAAGGATTACTGCGGGGATCTCGTCAAGTCCTGCGAGCTTTGCCGCTCTCCAACGGCGCTCACCTGCGATTATCTCGTAGGTATCGTCGATTATCTGGTTCGGTCTAACGATGATCGGTTGAAGCACGCCGTATTTCTGTATGCTCTCTGCAAGCGCTTCAAGGCTCTCGCGCTCAAAGGTCTTACGGGGCTGATCGCGGCGGGGCTCAACTGATGATATCTTGAGCATTTCACCCGCACCCTTTTTGCTTTCGATGAGGTTATCGTCAAAGGTGTCGAAGATGCTCTTTCCAAGTCCTCTTGCTTTTGCCATTTTGTGTTCCTTTCGTGCCGTTTGGCATAAATTTGTATGATTTTAGTGTGAATTTGCTATTATTTGCGCTTAAATTCTCGAAATTAGCTCGCGAGCGATGTCAAGATATTCGTTTGCACCCTTGGAATGCTTGTCGTGATAGTATGCGGGCTTGCCGAAGCCGGGAGCCTCGCTGAGCTTTACGTTTCTTGAAATACAGGTGCTGAAAAGCTTGTCCGGATAGTATTTCTGAAGCTCGTCCATAACCTGCATCGAAAGAAGCAAACGCTTATTGTACATTGTTATAAGGATACCTGTGATGTTAAGATCCTCGTTATAGAGCTTCTTTACGCGTTTTGTGGTCGAAATGAGCTGTGAAAGACCCTCGACTGCGTAAAATTCTGCCTGCATCGGCACAACTATGCCGTCGGATGCAACGAAAGCGTTGATAGTAAGCATACCGAGTGAGGGCGGACAGTCGATGATCACGTAATCATAATCGTCCTTTATCTTCTCAAGCGCATCCTTGAGATTGTATTCGCTGCCTTCGTCATTGTAAAGGTCGAATTCAGCACCCGAAAGGCTTACGTTCGTGGGAATGACGTCCAATTTTTCAAATTTTGTGTTCAATATTACGTTTTTGATGTCACTTTCGCCGCAAAGCACCTCTTTTACCGTGCCTTTGAGGGATCTTTTGGGAATTCCCACGCCGCTCGTTGCATTACCCTGAGGGTCAAGGTCAATGAGAAGCGTTCTTTTGCCCAAAATTCCAAGCGAAGCGGCAACGTTAACTGCGGACGTGGTTTTGCCAACGCCGCCTTTTTGGTTGGCGAATGCTATAATTTTTGCCATTATGTTCCTCCGTGGATTGATTTTACTCAAAAATCTGCTGTTTTTGAGCGAATTTTATACATTTAACATTATATCACAACAATTTGTCAAATGCAATAGAATTTCGCGTTTTTATAATAAAATGTTGAATTATTTTTGTTTCACGTGAAACATTTTGCAGAATTAGGTCGAATATTGTTTCACGTGAAACATTTTGTGAAAACAACGACATAGATTGTTTCACGTGAAACAAAAACCGTCAAGAACCGAAGTCCTTGACGGTATGTCTTTATAATGGCGATTTTTTGATCTGCGCGAACTTTCGCGGAAATGTTTTTGGCGTGCTTGATAATTTCTGAACGATAATTACAGTTCTATTTTCGTTTATATTTTCTCCGTTTATGCTTCCTTTAAGTGATTTTTCGATCAATCTTGCGCCTTGAAGTGGGTTTGCCCCTGCAAGCTGACGAATCGCACTTCTTGATGCTTCAAATTCTTCTGCTGCGCCCTTCGCCTTCATTGCAATGAGTGAACCGCCGATCTTCACGAACGGGATCGTCAATTCAGCAAGAATTGGCATTGATGCGACGGCTCTCGCGGTCGCAAAGTCGAATCTTTCGCGATTTTCCGGGAGCTTTGCGTGATCCTCTGCTCTTGCGGTTACAGCTTTAATGTTTCTTAGACCTAACATTTCAGCAGTCTCTGCAACGTATCTGATCCTCTTTTCCGTCGAATCAAGCGCAGTGATCTTGATGTCTGGTCGGATTATAGCAAGCGGAAGAGTGGGGAAGCCCGCGCCGCATCCAACGTCTATCAGAGTCGAATTTGGCTCGATATATTCCGAAATCAGCATAGAATCAACGAAATGTCGCAGAATTATGCCATCCTCGTCGGTTATTGCGGTGAGATTCATCACCTTGTTGACCTCTACAAGCCGTTCGGCTAAGCAGAACAAACGTTCAAGTTGCTCATCTGTAAGCGTTAAAGATAAATTATCTTGTGCTGCAGCGAGCATTTTTACTTTAAATGTTGATATTTCCATATATTATCCTCAAGAATTTGCTTCAATTTTGCTTAAATAGTCTTGCGAAAGCTTTGCTTTGTAAGTTTTAGGCGCATATTCTATTATCCTATGAAAAGCATCTCGCGCCTCATCATACTGCTCCAATTTATATAGAGCTACGGCTCTGTAATATGATACGTTCAGTATTGTGAGCTTATGATTTTGCGACTTTTTGCTGTCATTTTTCAGGTCATAATCGCAGATTTCAACTATAAACTGATAATCGCCATCCAAAAAAGCATCGTATTTCTCAAAAACGCTGTAATTTTCAAATATTACGCCGTATTTTGCGTGTTGTTTTTTGAGCTTATAGAATTCTCTTACCACTTCCTTAAGGGAGTCCATATCCTCGCGCTCAAAGTAAACGTAACCGCGCTTGTAAAGGCTGTTGCAAAGCTTTACGGGGTTGATCTCTTTTTTCATTTCCTGCTCGGTGAGGGAGAGAACTGTATCGTGGTCGCCGCTGTACATCGCCGCGAGAAGCTTGTGGTGTGTGGATTTACCAAAAACGCCGCTGCTTACGATCTCGTTGAATTTTTCGGCGTCAAGGTCCTCGTAAAGCACACTTTCAACGGTTCTCTCGCGAATTGCCTTGAGGGTAGATTTGGCGGTCATCAGAAGCACGACGATCAGCGCGATACCTATCAGCGCGTTGAATTTCAGAAGAAATAATCCAACGATGATTCCAATGATATTGAGCAGGATAACGCCTGCGCTTGCGTATTTGTAATTATTAACGATCTGCTTTGCGGTCTTGTTTTTCATTTGATTTTCTCCTTTTTATTCTGAAAATTCGTTGAGCCAGAGCTTCATTTTCTCAATAAAATCAAGGCTTAACGAATAATATACGTTTTTTCCGTCGCGGCGAGCCTCTACCATTTCTGCCTCGCGCAGAAGGGAAAGATGACGTGAAATTGCGGGCGCGGAAATATCGAATCGCTCGGCTATCTCGCCCGCGGAGCGTTCGCCGCGTCTTAGTAGACGAAGTATCTCTCTGCGCGTGGGATCGCACAGAGCATCAAGTATTTTCTGTATCATTTTTGCCCTCCTTTCGAAAAAACGGAAACAAATGGAAATTAATGTCAATTTTGATTACTGATGTGGGCTTTGCCAAAGAAATCGGCTAAGGGGTTTTGGTATGAAAAGTTAGTGGATTTGGATCTACTTTTTTCGAGAAAAAAGTAGCAAAAAAGCTTTTAATCGCTTGGTTTGTGCTGAGTCTGCACAAATTTTCGATAAAATGCCTGCATTTTATCGGTTTTGAAGCTCCGATATCATCCTTACACGCGAGCGTGACGGCTGATACCGTATCTTCAAAACTACGAAAAACCAAATCGGGGATTTGATTTTTCTAAAATTTGTTTTGTGAGTGCGTACAATCTTCGTAGGGGGGGCACTTCGTGCACCCGTGGAATTCGCGGCGGAAGTCTTTGACAGTTCGCTTTCACGGAATGTAACAATTAACAATTAACTTAAATGTTAAATGTATTCTACCACAAACGAAAAATAATGTCAAGAGGGAGTGTGGAAATATCGATGTAAAGATAAAATTTTTGATAATTTTTGCAAAATATCACAAATAATTATTGACGAAGGGCGGTGTTTGTAGTATAATCATTTAGCCGATAAATTCAGGCGATTTTTATCCCTGCCGAATAACGCTTTGGCGAGGATGTATCAAGAGGCTTTTTTACTATGAAGACAAAGGTCACCTTTAAAAATTTTCTTTCTATGAACGTGGGCATAGTCCTGATTGCCTGCGCCACTTATTTTATACTTGTTCCAAATCATTTTGTAACGGGCGGTATGACAGGCTTTTCCGTTATTCTCGCGCAGATAGCACCAATTATGCCCCAATCGAGCTGGCTGATGCTTCTTAACGTTACGGTTCTTATACTTGGATTTATATTTCTCGGAAAAAGCACGGGAGCCTTCACGGTTTACTGCAGCCTTGGATATTCGACTCTTATGATGATCTTTGATTCCTTCAACATCAGAGAGAATATCGCACCGAACGGCGCGACACTTACAGAAGAGCCCTTTTTGGAGCTTGTTGTGGGTATAACGATATACGCTATCGGAACGGCTATAATCTTCTATGCGGGCGCGTCGAGCGGAGGAATGGATATCGTGGCTCTCATCCTTCAGAAATACACGAGCATAGACGTTGGACGAGCAGTGCTTTACGTAAACGCTGTTATAGCGGTATCATCGCTCTTCGTTTTCCCTGATTTCACAACGGGAATTTTGTCACTCGTGGGCTTGTTTATGAACTCGTTTGTGATCGACACGGTGATAGATAACTTCAATTCGTGCAAATATTTCATAGTTATAACCGAAAAGCCCGAGCTTGTTGCGGAATACATAATGAACGAGCTTCACCACGGCGTGACCGTTTCCGACGCGGTCGGTGCATATACACAGCAGAAAAAGGGAATGGTGCATACCGTTTGCCGCAGATACGAGGCGATAAGACTTCGCCAGGCTATAAAGAAGATCGACGAGAACGCTTTTATGGTCATCACCACAAGCTCCGAGATCATCGGAAAGGGCTTCAGAAGTGTCTGATTTTATTTTGATAATTGATCCGCTCACACAAACGTGGGCGGATTTTCTTTTTATTCTATTGACATTTGCTTGATAAATTTGATATAATTAACTGTATATTGCATATAATGTGGCTATGGAGGTTTCACTATGGCGATAAAAAATGAAAAATTACTTGAAATAGTTAACAAAATAGAAAAGAGGGATCCCGAGCAGGCGGAATTTCATCAGGCGGTTTACGAGGTTCTTGAAAGCCTTGAACCCGTGATCGAATCGCGCCCCGAATATCTTGAGCGCGGTGTTATCGAAATGATGGTTGAGCCCGAAAGGATCATAAAATTCCGCGTTCCTTGGGTTGACGATAACGGATGCGTGCGCGTGAACCGAGGATATCGCGTGCAGTTTAATTCCGCGATAGGCCCTTATAAGGGCGGACTTCGCTTTCATCCCTCGGTAAACGAGAGCATTATCAAATTTCTCGGATTTGAGCAGACCTTTAAAAATTCGCTCACGGGACTTCCTATGGGCGGAGGAAAGGGTGGCTCCGATTTTGATCCCAAGGGCAAGAGCGACGGCGAGATAATGCGCTTCTGCCAGAGCTTTATGACGGAGCTTTACAAATACATCGGTGAAAATACCGACGTCCCCGCAGGTGACATCGGCGTTGGCGCGCGAGAGATAGGATATATGTTCGGTCAGTACAAGAGGATCCGCACAGAATTTGTCGGCGTGCTTACGGGCAAGGGTTTAAGCTACGGTGGAAGCCTTGGCAGAAAGCAGGCTACGGGCTACGGACTTTGCTATTTCACAAACGAGATGCTTTCTGACGCAGACAAGAGCTTTGAGGGTGCGCGCGTTGTGATCTCGGGCTCCGGAAACGTGGCGATCTATGCCGCGGAGAAGGCGATTGAGCTTGGCGCGACCGTTGTTGCGATGAGCGACTCGAACGGCTACGTTTATGACGAGGAAGGAATTGATCTTGATCTTATGAAACAGATCAAGGAGATTCGCCGCGAGAGGATAAGCGAATACGCATCCGAGCGCGATGGAGCATTCTATCGCGTGGGATGTAAGAATATATGGACCGTGCCCTGTGATATCGCGCTTCCGTGCGCAACTCAGAACGAGCTTGATATTGAGGGCGCAAGGGCGCTCGTTAAAAACGGTTGTATCGCCGTTGCGGAGGGCGCGAATATGCCCACAACACCCGATGCTGTCGCGCTTTTGCAGGGAAGCGGCGTGCTTTTCGCTCCCGCAAAGGCGGCAAACGCGGGCGGTGTTGCAACAAGCGGACTTGAGATGACTCAGAATTCAATGAGATGCTCCTGGAGCTTTGACGAGGTCGATGCAAAGCTTCGTGAGATAATGAAGAATATTTATAAAAACGCGTCAAGCGCCGCAAAAGAGTACGGCAAAGAGGGTGACCTCGTTGCAGGCGCGAATATCGCGGGCTTCTTAAAGGTCGCCGACGCAATGCTCGCTCAAGGCGCGGTGTGAGGTTGGTTTAGTAAGAAGTTAGTTGGATTATGGATGGTCGCTTTTCGAGAAAAGCTCCGCAAAAGCTTAAAAGAGCTTTGCCCGACAGCCGTTTAGTAAGTGCTAAACCCACTAAATCCGCGCAAATTGTGTTGCACCGCGCCTCGCGTCACAACACATAACGTTTTTCTCGGTGTATAACAGGCACCTCGAAAAACTATAATTTGCTACCGTGTGAATAGCCATACAAAACGAAAACGGCGACGCTCTCACTCGTGTAGGGGGGGCTCCGTGCACCCGCTAAATGCAAAATGCAAAATGAAAAATACAAACCCCACGGCTACGCACTAACTTGTGTAGGGACGCCCTGTGTGCGTCCGAGCAAACATCCGCCCATCGCAAACCCCACGGCTACACGTCATCCTGAGCGTAGCGAAGTTTTGCTGAGGGAGCCCTTTACTTTTGACTGTATAATTACACTCAGCCGAAGCGACCCGATGTAAAACCAAGGAGCGACAGCGACGATGGGATCTACGAAGGAGTCTTTGTGACTTTCCAAAGGCAAAGTTACTTTCCCTCAAACACGGACGCACACAGTGCCCCCCTACGAGTTTGTGCGCCGCGCAAATAGCCTTCTCAACCCGTAGAAGTCTAATAGTTAATGCCACATACGATATTAGGTGATTAGTTATCACAGCAGTTAAACTCTAAAGCTAATATGCAAAAGGAGAAACATATGATGAAAATTTCAAATCGTTTTTTATTAATCTTAACAGCTATACTTTTATTAACCATTACAGTTAGTGGATGTAACTTTCCAAATTATGTTGACGAAAGCGAGTTTGTTGATAAAACATATATTTATGAAAAAGATGGCTTTGGCGGCCCGTTTTCCATTTCCATTTACAGTGACGGAACCTTTTCTTATTACGTAGGATTTCTAAGCAGTTATATGGGAGCAGGAGAATGGACGTATTCTCACGGCATTTTGACCTTGACCGATCAAACCGGTTTAGAAATCAAAAATAAGTTTGTGGTTAAGGAGGATACATTGATATTTATTGAAAAAGGCTCCGACGGCTTTATCCACATGAACGTAAACAATGGAGAAAAATTTTACGCAGTTGATAAAAGTGAACCCTTAACTTGAACATAAGTAATAAAAAAGCAGCATATCAACATATTTAATAAAAAGAGAGGTAATAAATATGCTCCAGACAGAAGGAAAACAGTATCATATTCCCGCAGCCCCCGGTCAAGTGGGCAAATACTGCATTCTTCCCGGCGACCCCGGAAGATGCGAAAAGATCGCAAAATTCTTTGACAACCCCACATATCTTGCAACAAACCGCGAATATTGTATCTGGAACGGCTACTTAAACGGCGAGATGGTAAGCGTTTGCTCCACCGGTATAGGCGGTCCTTCAACGGCAATTGCTGTCGAGGAGCTTGCGGCGGTGGGAGTAACCACCTTTATCCGCGTTGGAACCTGCGGCGGCATCGACCTTGACGTAAAGGCGGGCGACGTTGTTGTGGCAAACGGCGCAGTCCGTCAGGACGGAACGAGCCTTGAGTATGCTCCCGCCATCTTCCCCGCAGTTCCCGATACGGACGTTCTCTTTGCGCTCCGCGAGGCTTCAAAAGGCGAAAAATGTGACGTCCACGTTGGTGTGGTTCAGGCAAAGGATAGCTTTTACGGTCAGCACAGACCCGCAAAGATGCCCACAGCCCCCCAACTCCTTGCTCAGTGGGACGCGTGGAAAAAGCTCGGCGTAAAGGCAAGCGAGATGGAGAGCGGCACACTTTTTGTTGTTTCTTCCCTTCTCAGAACGCGCGCAGGCGGAGTTTTCTCTGTGGTTTGGAATCAGGAAAGATTTGACGCGGGACTTGATACCGACGATACTCACAACGTCGATACCGAGGCAGCCATCCGCGTGGCAGTTGAAGCGATCAAGCTCCTCATCGAGCAGGATAAGAAATAAACCTAAAAATTAAAAAGAGAGCGTTTCGGAACAGTAAAGACCGAGACGCTCTTTTTTAATGCAAAATGCAAAGTGCAAAATTGACGGATGCGCACTAACTTGTGTAGGGGGCCTCGCCGCGCGTAATATTAATCGGTTATCCAAAATAATAGTAGCGCGCCGTCGAAAAACGCTCGTCGTCTTACGACTCCGCTTTGTAAACAAAGACGCGTTCTTGCCTAAGTAAGCAATTAACCGTTATTTCTTGTGTGCACCCGCTAAATGCAAAATGCAAAATTGGCGGCTACACACTAACTTGTGTAGGGGTCGACGGTCTCGCCTGCGGTAGGGGTTCCCCGAAGTGAGCAACGCGAGCTTTGGGGGTTCGCGTGGGCTCGGTCCACTCGCGTTCTAACAGTCCCCCGGACTGTTATTCATTACGCTCGTGCC
>JAFXKD010000042.1 GCA_017531925.1 Clostridia bacterium
AAATTGAACGAAAGGGGTATAAAGTGAACGGTTTGTATTTTTATGCTAAAACAAAAAAAGAGACGGGAAGGCTCGCTGCGCGAGCTAAATTCTCCGAGGACTTCCCGTGAGAGCACGGAACGTTCTATTTGCAATCCGACGGTTTTGCTTGCAAAATGCGGTCGCAAGAGCGCAAGTCGATTGCCGGGCGCGCCAATGCTGTTATCGATTTTTATCAAATTCCACGCGCGGCGTCGCACCCGATCCTCGAATGCAAGCATTCGAGTGACGGGTTAAATTCCTCATCCCATATCAAAACAAAAAGGGAGGATAAATCCATTTTAAACTTAGACGGGAAGGCTCGCTTCGCGAGCTATTTTTGCCCACAAGATTGCTCGCAAGCGGCAATCGTTGTTCGGTCAAAAATGCGCACCCGATCCTCGAACACAAGTGTTCGAGTGACGGGTTAAATTCCTCATCCCATACCACAATAGAAAAGGGAGTGCTTTGCACTCCCTTTTCTATTGTGGTGCGAGAGACGGGAATCGAACCCGTACGGTCTCCCACACGCCCCTCAAACGTGCGCGTCTGCCTGTTCCGCCACTCTCGCTTGCCGTGTTTATCAACACAACAATGATATTATACACTTTTTTTCAAAAATGTCAATACTTTTTTTGAAAAAAGTTTAAAAAATTTTAAAGGGGCAAATTGCCCCTTTATTCATACTGTCTGAAGCTCGCAACAACTATACCGAGAAGCGCGACCTCGTCCACGATGATCGGCTCCATCGTTTTATTCTCGGGCTGAAGGCGGTAGTGTCCGTCCTCCTTATAAAAGGTCTTGACGGTTGCCTCGTCCTCGATGAGTGCTACGACGATCCTTCCGTTATCTGAATAGCTTTCCTTCTTCACAATTACTATATCGCCGTCAAGTATTCCCGCCTCTATCATACTTTCACCCTTGACGCGAAGTGCAAAAAGCTCGTCCGCAGAATATTTCGCGCTGTTCCACGGCAGGTCAACATAGCCCTCGAAGTTCTCCACCGCAAGGATCGGTGAGCCGGCAGTTATCGCGCCGAGAAGCGGAACCTTGCCAAACGCCTTTGCATAGGGCGCGCAGATGCGGATAGTCCTCTTTTTGCCGGCGTCCTGCTCAATAAAGCCCTTCTCCTCAAGATTGTGAAGATAGAGATGCACGCTTGACGTGCTTTTGATGCCGAGGGATGCCACGATATCACGGACGGACGGCGCATAACCGTTTTCATTTATCGACTGAACGAGATAGTCAAATACAAGCTTTTCTTTTTTGGTGAGTTCGTTATTTTTCATAATTTTCTCCGTTTTTGAGTAAAATTTACTTTTTCACCACCATTATAACATACTTTTTTGAAAAATGCAAACATTTGTTCAATATTTTTTGAATTTTTATTAAAAATTTTTATTCCTCTTGAACAAAAGCACTTTTTATGGTAAAATATCATATATTACTCTTAAAAGGGGGTATATCATGCTTAAAAATACACCTACTGAAAACAAATATATACTTGAATGGATAGAAGAAGCATTCGCTCTTTGCCAGCCCGAGCGCATCGTTTGGATCGACGGCTCCGAGGAGCAGACCGACGCGCTCAGAAACGAGGCTTGCGAGATCGGTGAGATGATCCGCTTGGATCAGAAAAAGCTCCCCGGCTGCTACCTTCACCGCACCGCCATTAACGACGTTGCGCGAGTTGAGGGAAGGACATTTATCTGCACGAAAGAAAAAGCGGACGCGGGCAATATCAATAATTGGATGAGCCCCGATGAGTGTAAGTCTCGCCTTACTCCCCTTTTCCGCGGTTCTATGAAGGGAAAGACGATGTACGTTATTCCCTATTCAATGGGTATTGTCGGCTCGCCCTTCGCAAAATACGGTATAGAGCTTACTGACTCGATATACGTGGTCCTCAATATGCTCATTATGACCCGTGTGGGATTTGACGTGCTTGACGCGCTCGGCGACAGTCATGATTACGTAAAGGGACTTCACGCACGCGCAGAACTTGACGAGGAAAAGAGATACATCGTTCACTTCCCCGAGGAAAATCTTATCTGGAGCGTAAACTCCGGATACGGAGGAAACGTGCTTCTTGGCAAAAAGTGCTTCGCACTTAGAATCGCCTCCTATCTCGGCAGAAAAGAAAACTGGATGGCTGAGCATATGCTCATTCTTGGAGTCGAGTATCCCGACGGTGAAACGAAATACGTTTGCGCCGCGTTTCCCTCCGCCTGCGGAAAAACAAATCTTGCAATGCTCATCCCCCCGGAGCTTTATCGGAAAAAGGGCTACAAGGTACATTGCGTGGGTGACGATATCGCATGGCTCAGAGTGGGTAAGGACGGCAGACTTTGGGCGGTAAATCCCGAAAACGGATTCTTCGGCGTTGCTCCCGGAACGAATGAAAAAACCAATCCCAACGCGCTGCACACAACGCTTCGCGATACCATTTTTACGAACGTTGTCCACAACCTTAAGGACAACACCGTTTGGTGGGAGGGGCTTGACAAAAATCCGCCCGCAGAAGCCATAAACTGGCGCGGCGAGCCTTGGGATTTCAGAAAATACGATAAAAACGATAAATCCACCTGCGGCGCGCATCCCAATTCCCGTTTCACTGCAAAGGCTGTAAACTGCCCCTGCATCTCGGATAAATTCAACGATCCCGCAGGCGTGCCCATCTCCGCTATCATCTTCGGCGGCAGGCGCGCAAGGACCGCTCCCCTTGTTTATCAGTCAACCTCGTGGCAGAACGGCACCTTCGTTGGCTCTATAATGGCGAGCGAGACGACCGCAGCAGCCTCGGGTGAGGTCGGTATTGTAAGACGCGATCCAATGGCTATGCGCCCCTTCGTCGGATATGACATGGGTGATTACTTTGCGCATTGGCTCAATATGGGCAAGAATATTCCAAATCCGCCAAGGATCTTCCACGTAAACTGGTTCAGGACCGATGATGACGGCAATTTTATATGGCCCGGCTTTGGCGATAATATGCGCGTGCTTGAGTGGATACTTGACAGGTGCGACGGCAAGGTGCAGGCAAGAGAAAGCGCTATCGGCTACCTTCCCTTTGCTGAGGACATCAATATCGATGGACTTGAGGGTGTGACGGTCGATACGGTCCGCGAGCTTCTTGAGGTCGATACCGATTCTTGGCTTTCGGATATAGAAAATATCAGAAGCTTTTACGCGCAGATAGGCGAAAGAGTACCCGCAGAGCTGCACTCGGAGCTTGATGCGCTTGAAAACAGATTAAAAGAATCATAAACTAAAGGAGAAATCAAATGAACAAATTTGCTGAATGGTTTAATGGAGTCTTTGGCGACGGTACATTCGCAAAAATAACCGGATTTGCACTTACACTCATCGTAGGTATCATCATTATTAAAATAATTATGGCCGTGATCCAAAATGCTCTTTCGCGGTCTAAGCTTGAGAAGGCTGCCCATTCTCTTATCAAAAGCGTTGTAAAAACAGTCCTTTACGCTTTGCTCGCATTAATAGCGGCAAGCTCACTGGGAATAGACGTTACGGGCATCGTTGCTCTTGCATCGGTAGCTTCCCTCGCCCTTTCTCTTGCACTGCAAAACAGTCTTACAAATATCATAGGAGGCTTTACTCTCATCTATACCAAGCCCTTCCATTCGGGAGATTGGGTTGAGATAGCAGGACAATCGGGTACGGTAAAGGAGATAGGAATGGCCTATACAAAGCTGACCACCGCCGATAACAAGCTCGTGCAGATACCTAATTCCGCCGTTGTTGAAAGCGAGATAATCAATTACACAGTCACCGGAACGCGCCGCGTGGACATCGCGGTCTCAGCATCCTACGATGCACCCGTTGACAAGGTGCTCGGTGCGCTGAAAAAAGCCGCAGATATTGATCTTATCCTCAGCGATCCTGCTCTCTTTGCAGCCGTGTCCGGATACGGTGATCACGCGATCTCCTACGTTGTAAGAGTGTGGACCAAAACCGAGAATTATTGGGATGTATATAACACCGTTACCTACAACATCAAAAAGGAGTTTGATGAAAACGGCATTGAAATGACTTATCCCCATCTCAACGTACACCTCGATAAATAATAGAAAAAGCCGATGCGACCATCGGCTTTTTTATTGGTTCCTTATCATATTTTCATTTTTAAAATGCTTGCATTTTAAGGTATATTATGGTATAATTAAGAAGATAGATCAAAATAATAGGATGAAAAATACAAATGAAGAAGAAAATAACTAAGATGGGCGAGGCTTCGTGGGTAGTTGGAAATATCCTCTGCGCCATAGGTAACTGCCTCGTTTCCAAGAGCGCGTTCGGACTTTCTGCCATAATCGCGCCCGCTTTTATTATGCACGAAAAAATAGGATTTCTGAGTGTTGGCGTGTGTGAATACATAATCCAAGGACTTTTGCTCGCACTTTGCTGCATACTGATCGGCAAATTCAAGGGGAAATTTATTGCTACGATCTGTAACATACTTTTTTACGGAGCTTGCTTTGATATAGTTAACTCTCTGCTTTCTTCGATAACTCCCGTAAGCATCGTATCAAGAATACTCGTTGCCGCAATAGGCACGCTTATTACGGGATTCGCAATAGCACTTATGCTCCGCACCTATATACCCCCGTCCGCTTACGAGATCTTTGTCAAGGAGGTATCGGATGCAAAAGGGATAGAGCTTAGCAGAATGAAGCTCGTGTTCGACGGCTCAATGCTCGCGCTGTCCATTCTGATGATGCTTTTGCTCCTCGGAGAGTTCCGCTTCGATATGATCGGCGCGCTCACGGTAATTTCCGCGTTTTTAAATTCCGTGCTGATCGGATTCTTTGGAAGGATACTCGATAAATACTGCGATTTCTCACCCGCAATTCCAAAGCTCTACAATTTACTGAATCCAAATTCCAATAAATAGAATTTTCATAGCAAAATATGCGCATAATAGTTACGTATCGTCATGCGCTTTTTTGTATTAAAAATTCAAATCTTGATTTATTGGGAAGTTGGTTTTCTTAAAAAAGGGGAGCTCCACCGTAGGCGGTGAGGGAGTTCCTTTTGCACAAATAAACTTACTTTTTAATTTCCCGCTAAACCCCATTTTTCCCACATTACATAATCTAAAAAAGGAGCAAAAAATATGTCAATAAAACCACAGATAATCAAATGCTGCGCTCGTGAGATACTCGACTCACGCGGAAATCCTACTGTTGAGGCAACTGTTCTGCTCGACGACGGAACGGTTGGAGTCGCATCCGCGCCGTCCGGAGCATCCGTTGGAAAATATGAAGCCCTTGAGCTTCGTGACGCAGAAAAGGAACGTTACCACGGCAAGGGAGTAAAAGAAGCCGTTTCGAACGTTTGCAAGCATATCTCACCAGCCCTTTGCGGAATGTACGCCACCGATCAGGCAGAAATAGATAAGGTCCTTTGCGAGCTTGACGGCACCGAAAACAAGTCAAATCTCGGAGCAAACGCAACACTTTCGGTTTCCCTCGCCTGCGCGAGAGCCAGTGCAAACTACTATCACGTGCCCGTTTACAGATACCTGTCCGGAATTTTGGCGCGCAGACTTCCCTGCCCAATGTTCAACGTATTGAACGGCGGTGCGCATTCTTCAAACAACGTTGAGATCCAGGAATTTATGATCGTACCCGTAGGTGCGGAAAGCTTTTCTCACGCTCTGCAAATGGGAAGTGAGATATATCACAATCTCGGCAACATCCTTAAGGAGCGCGGGCTCTCGGTTGGCGTTGGCGACGAGGGAGGATATGCGCCCGATCTTCACGACGACGAGGAGGCGCTTGACCTTCTTGTTGAGGCGATCGGCAGAAGCACATACAGCCTTTCCGACATAAAGATTGCCCTTGACGTTGCCTCAAGTGCGTGGTACAGGGCGGACGAGGGGATCTACCGCACTATGAAGCGCAATCTCGAATACAGTGCAGAGGAGCTGATTTCCTATTACGAGAGCCTTTGCGAGCGTTACCCCATAATATCGATTGAGGACGGACTTGACGAAAACGATTTTGAGGGCTGGGCGGAGCTTACTTTGCGGCTTGGCAAAAAAATAATGCTCGTTGGCGACGATCTTTTTGTTACCAATCCCACACGTCTCAGTGACGGGATCGAAATGGGACTTGCCAATACAATTCTTATTAAACCAAATCAGATAGGTACGTTGAGCGAAACGCTCCGTACCGTAAGCATAGCAAGGGATGCAGGGTACAGATTTATTCTCTCACACCGCTCGGGCGAGACCGAGGACACCACCCTATGCGATATCGCCGTGGCACTTAATGCGCCCTTTATCAAAGCAGGCGCGCCCTGCCGCGGAGAGCGTATCGCCAAATACAACCGCCTATTGAGAATTGAGGCTTCTCTGTGCGGAAATTCCGAATACGGCTCAAATACGCACTCATACGGACTTGATTAATGATAAATCCTATATAAAAAAAGAAGATTTTTTAAATATTTTTTTCAAAATCTCTTGCATTTTGACTTTTTCTATGATATAATATCTACTGTTCGTGAACTATTATGTAATTCGGGCGTAATTTTACGCTTTATCAGGAGGTGTCATTATGGCAAAATGCAGTGTTTGTGGAAAAGGCGTTGTTTTCGGTCAGAACGTTTCTCACTCTAACCGCAAGACAAACAGAACCTGGAAGCCCAACATCAGAAAGGTAAAGGCAATCGTTA
>JAFXKD010000043.1 GCA_017531925.1 Clostridia bacterium
AGCCGTGGGGTTTGCGATGGGCGGATGTTTGCTCGGACGCACACAGTGCGTCCCTACACGAGTTAGTGCGTAGCCGTGGGGTTTGCATTTTGCACTTTGCATTTAGCATTTAGCGGGTGCACGGAGTGCCCCCTACGGGTTTGAGGAGCGAGCCGATTGTTTGTACAGACTTTGCTCTCCTCATCCACCGCGAGCGGTCCCCCTTCCCCTCAAGGGAAGGCTTGGTTTGTGCCCCCTACACAGGTAAGTGCGTAGCCGTTTTGCGTTTTATATGGCTATTCACACGGTAGCAAATTACAGTTTTTCGACAAGGGAGAAAAACGTTGTGTGTTGTAACGCGAGGCGCGGTGCAACACAATTTGCGCGGATTTAGTGGGATCAGCACAAACAAAATGTCTATTGGGCAAAGCGCCTTAACGCTTTTTTGGTACTTTTTTCTCGAAAAAAGTACGATCCTTATCTAACTATCTATCTTTTCTTCTTTTTCTTATTAGTTGAAAAGCCGATATTACCGAGTCTTTTGCCGAGTGTAAAATACTCGCCGTGGGCGTAGGCTATGAGGTCGGCTTTTTCGAGGTGGAACTTACCGTCCTTATCGAAAAGCTCTTCATTGACGTTCACGGCGACGATATCCGCCATAAACATATCGTGCGAGCCCAAGGGAACGATATCCGTGACCTTACATTCAATTGAAACGGGACATTCCGCAATCATCGGGCAGGATAGAGCAGTCGCTTGCTCCTTAGTCAGCTTGCATTTAGCGAATTTATCGACCTTTTTACCCGTATAGATGCCGCAATAGTCAGCTTCCTTAACAAGCGACGCGGGAGTGAGATTGATAACGAACTCGCCGCTCTCTTTTATAATATTGTACGAATGCCTCGTGGGGCGCACGGAGATATAGGTCTTTGGCGGAACGGTATTCAAAATTCCCGTCCAACCGATAGTTATGATATTACTGCTTTCCATATTTCCGCAGCTGACCATCGTCGGGGGCAGGGGACAGACGAGCGCGCCACCCTTTAAAGTTTTTTTAGCCATTATTCGGTGATTTCCTCAATGGTGGAGATGACAACGTCCTTGCGAGGACAGTCCTGATACATCCACATTTTGACTGTGGTGGGAACGTTTGCGATCTTGTCGATAACATCAAGTCCCTCGTAAACTCTGCCAAAGCCCGCGTACTGACCGTCAAGATGGGGTGCGCGCGCGTGCATAATGAAGAACTGGCTGGATGCCGAGTTGGGCGCGCTCGTTCTCGCCATTGAAAGAACGCCTCTTTCGTGCTTCAAATCATTCTTAAAGCCGTTCGCGCGGAATTCACCCTTGATGGATTTTGCGTCCTTGTGATTAAAATCCGCGTCGAAGCCGCCGCCCTGGATCATAAAGCCGGGGATAACGCGATGGAAGATGAGTCCGTCAAAGAATTTCGCTCTTACAAGGCCCATAAAATTCTCAACCGTTACGGGCGCTACGTCGGGATAAAGCTCTGCGCACATTTCGCCGAAGCCCTCTACCTTTATTCTGATCTTTGGATTTGCCATTTTTAAAATTCTCCTTTATATTTCAATGCTTTTAATTACGTCGCTATACGCGAGCGCGAACAGCTCCTCGATTCGTTCCTCTCTGCCGAGCAGGTGAAGGTAGCCGAAAAGGGCTTCCATTCCCGTCGCCATTCGGTACTGACCGACGGTCGCGGAGCGCGGTGTGTTGGTGTGACCGATATTTCTGCCGCGGCGGTATGCGGCATTTTCTTCGTCGGAAAGGTGGGGAAGGATGTTTTGCATCGCGATCGCCTGAGCCTCAGCCTTTACGAAGAGCAGGGAAGCCGCGTTAAGATTTTTTGCCGAGGACACACCTGCGCTTACAAGTGTTTTTCTCACTAAAAGCTCGAGAACGCTGTCGCCAAGATACGCGAGAGCCGCCGTGCTGATTTCCCCGATGGGCTTGGACATAATCACACCTCACAAATTTGCATAATACTCTATTATAATAATATCATAAGAAAAAGGGATTGTCAAGTGGGATGAGAGCGATCCGGACGGCTTCGCACTATGTTCGCACCGCGCTATGCGCTGATGAGAAAGTTAGTGGATTTGGACCTACTTTTTTCGAGAAAAAAGTAGCAAAAAAGCTTTTAATCGCTTGGTTTGAGCAGAGTCGGCACAAATTTTCGATAAAACACGGGTGTTTTATCGGTTTTGAAGCATCAATCCCGCCCTTACGTGCAAGCACGACGATCGGTATTGCTCCTTCAAAACTACGAAAAATCAAATCGGGGATTTGATTTTTCTAAAATTTGTTTTGTGGGTGCGTAGCCGTGGGGGTTCACACAAATTCGTAGGGGGCGACGTCCTCGACGCCCCGCGTTCGTGGAAAAGTAACTATGCCTTTGGAAAGTCACAAAGACTCCTTCGTAGATCCCTGCACGTTGTGCAGGTTTTGCATCGGCTCGCTTCGGTTGATTGCTATAATTCGTTAGAACTTGCAAGGCTCCCTCAGCAAAACTTCGTCTCGGGCGTTGCCCTCGCTCAGGATGACGCACAGCCGTGGGGTTTGCGATGGGCGGAGGGTTGCTCGGGTCGTCGGGGTAGCGAAGCGGCACGAGCGTAATGAATAACAGTCCGGGGGACTGTTAGAACGCGAGTGGACCGAGCCCACGCGAACCCCCAAAGCTCGCGTTGCTCACTTCGGGGAACCCCTACCGCAGGCGA
>JAFXKD010000008.1 GCA_017531925.1 Clostridia bacterium
ACAACTATTAGGTAGATAACTGCGCTTAACAGCATTACAAATCCCAATTTATCGAACTAAAATGGGTGCAAACCCTTGTAGGAAGATGCACCCATAGTTCAAAAATTAGTACCCATTTTGAAACGGTATCAAAATTTTGGTTTACTCACAGTGTGAGTGTCCATAAGGGCACTCACATTTTTTATCTGTTATTAACATTCCTACAATGAAGAAACCATAATATTGATACACAAAACATCGGTATTATGGCTTTTTTATTTCAAAAAAGGTTTTTAGCCATTTTTGATAGGTTTTGTAGCAAAAATATAGGCTTGCCGGGAGAGCTTTCGTCCTGACAAGCCTTATTTATTTTTACAGTAAAAATCAAATCTTAATTATTTAATTTCCTTATCATCTTTTAATTGGATGGATCAGCTAAGCTCATCGATATGGTATGCTCGGCTGAATGCCTTATTGCCAAACTCGTCCACCAGGGTGATCCGTATATACCGATGCTCATTTACCGCTTGCTCAGCCAGTTTAAAGTACCAATCCAGATCAAAGCTGACCTCTGTCAAAAGCTCCGCCCCTTCTGCTCCTTTAGAGTACAGCTGCCTGCAATCGGTAGAAAGACCCACAAACGCCACGGGAGAGGTAACTATTGTGATTTTGCTGCCCTCAATTGAGATCTCATAAAGCTCCGGAGCGGTTGAACAATAAAAATCTCCGTTCTTTAATGATTCAAATACCTTATCGTAGGTCAATTCATCGGCGTTGACCATTACAAAGCCGCCAAAGCAATCCTTCATTCTGTGAGCATCGTCGGTAGCCAGCGGAAACAATCTCTCACCCTTGCGCAAAAGGTCATCAAGGGGCTTCTCAGAATCGAAGTATCCGTTTCTTGCGCAGCCTGTGTTATAAAGCTCTATTCCCCACAAGCCCTTGATGTCGATATAATCCATATAATCCTGTAATGACCATACAGGATGATTATAAGAGACCAAGCACCCCTCATCATTCGCTTTTTTTATTATGTCGTTGATACATCCCACAGAATATGAGCGATCATAATTGATCATCTCTTGCTCTGCGGTAATATAATCAAATGAATGCTTAAGCCACATATTAGTTCTGTCAAAGGTGTTGAAGCAGTTTTGCCCTTCCCTTGGAGAATATATATTCAAATGATATGTTTTAACAAATCCAAAATCACAATCGTATCTGTTGTTAACACTTATCTCGGTTGATGTCAGGGCAAGAAAATGCTCATCCGTCAATTCAGGATGCGGCACCATTACCTCGTGATCGGTAAATGCCACTATAGAATATCCCTTTTCAGAATACACCTTTTTTATCTCCCCAGGAGTCATCTCCCCGTCAGAAACAGTTGTGTGGACGTGAAGATTAGCTTTATAAAAATTGCTTTTGGCAGGAAAAAGATATTTTCTCATATATCCCCCTTAATTATTTACCTAAGATCACTATCTCATTTATACTGCCGCCATTTGGTAAATTAAATCCTATTTTTACGCTTCTTGCTTTGAATGTATTCAAAAATTCTATATTGAAGCAGCTGCAAGGGTTAATGAATTCGGTTTCGTCATCAACATAGAAATCTTCACAAAATTGAGGATAATAAACAATATTTCCATTTCCAAAGTCTATATATTCGATCTCAACTATATACTCATCGTAATATGCGCTGTTATATACGATAATTCCGGCGATCTCATACAATGTGTCAAATTCGATCTCTATATAGGATTCACCTGCCGGCAAGATCACCTCGTTGTTCTTAGAATCAAGATTATAGCAGTCAACAATGTAATTGTCGCTGATCTTTTCGAGGTTCTGAACGTTATTTCCCGTTACGGTAGCACCCCCAACTATATTTTTATAGCCGCTTATGCTTTGCGGTAAGTTAACCACTGAATAAGTGGGTCCGTTGCAAAACGGAACGCCGCTGTCATCAAAAAACACACGGTCAAAAGCAAAATACCTTTCAGTATAATACTTTGAATTCCAATCTCTGTTTTTGTGTGCGTGATATCCTATCATAAGCTCATCACCGGCATAGAAAAAGCAATGATGTCCCGTGCCTGATGCAAATCCGCTCCATTGTTTATAAATATCTGCCTCCTCGTCATTTGTCCCGGGGAAGCCCATAAGTAAATTGGTCCAGATCTTACCTTCCTCATAGGGCTTCACAAAATTACCCATTGGGGAATCGGATACTGCATAGCAAACGTTATAATACTTGTTCCAACAGCCATTCACCGAATAAGTCAAATAGTATTTGCCGCCGCTTTTGATCATAAACGGGGCTTCGGCTATTTTTATTTCATTATCCCTGTAAAGCTCCCATTCAAGCAACAATTCTTCGCTTTCGGAATCCACCGTGCCCGGTATCACCAGCTCCTTATATGTGGACCAGTCCGCCATGTAAGGGCTGATAAGCTCAAGCCCCACTATATGCTGACTGTCAGTTGACGTTACGAAATACATATACATTTTTCCGTCGTCATCTGTAAAAACAGTTGTATCCAACATTCTGTTCGGATAATCGTCGCACGCGAATAAAGGATTGTTCAAGCCGTCAACCTCATCATTAACCAAAGGTTCATAAGGCCCTAAAGGATTATCGGCGACAACAACACTGCACCTGCGCACAGCCTCCTTATCATTGGCACTGTAATACATATAATACGTACCGCCAAAGCAATATATCTCGGGAGCAAATATCTCGGGATTATCCCCTTCCCAACCGTTATAGAAAGAAGGATCATATATATCATAGTGCACATCATACGTTACAAAATCAGTAGTAACGTAGCAATCCACAGTATTAATGCTCCTATCGCTTGTTCCAACGACATAATAAGTATCGTTTTCAACGAAAACAAAGGGATCGGGTAGCGGAACATCCTTCAATTGGTTCATATACCATAGCGATTCGCTACAATCAAATGACTCTCCGTCATATTTTGACGATAGGTCGATATAGTCCTTATCTTCAACAAGGAATTCCTTATCATTAGGATTTGGACAAGCCACCAACACCGACATCAGTATTAACAAGCATAGTAATAATAATATTATTCTCTTCATATCATTAACCTTTATAAATATATTATCTTGACAGGATCTCTCTTATTTTTGCGGCATCCACCTTTAAATCGTGGTTTTCGTCCAATAATCCGTTGACCTCCTGCTGAACGTCGGTCAACTGAGTATAGCAAAATCCTTGAAGGTCAGCCTCATAAATTCCATCGATCAACTCTTTTAATCTGTCATAGAATTCCCTGTCATCCTTAGCTGCAGAATTGTAGCCCCAATTATCGTCTCGCTGATCCTTTGCAAACATAATGCCGCCAAATTCTGTTAACAGTACAGGCTGTCCTCTATATTCATTATCATTCGCAAGCACTCTTCTGAACGTCTGGAATGCGCAGTTATAAGTTTTCTCATTATACTTTACTTTCATCTCTGAGCCGAGAGAAGAGTAATCGTGGATAGCCAATATATCACCGTCAGATATGTTTTCCCATCCGTCATTTGTGGAAACCAATCTTGATGCGTCCACTGACTTTGTTAAATAGTAAAGTGATTTGGCAAAATTTTGCTGTTCTTTGCTATTCATTACTTTTCTTATACCCCACGATTCATTAAGAGGGACGTAAGTTATAATGGACGAAAACTTCTTTGCGGTATTAACTATTGCCTGCCATTCATCCGTAATATAAGACACCTCATCAGAATTGAAATTGTATGCAGAGGGCATCTCACACCAAGTTAAAAGTCCCAATTCATCCGCAAGATAGTAATAATAAGGATCTTCAAATTTCTGATGCTTTCTTGCGCCGTTAAAGCCCATTTCCTTTGTAAGCTGAATGTCTTTTTTAATATCATCAACACCGGGAGGTGTCAAACCCGAATCCTTCCAATATCCTTGGTCAAGGATCAGACGCTGATACAGAGGTTTATTATTCAGCAATATTCTGCCGTCCTGTACACTGATCTTTCTCATACCGAATCTTGTGTGTACGCTATCAAGAAGAGCACCGTTTTTATACAGATTGATATCAACGTAGAACAAATTTGGATGCTCCGGCGTCCAATATGTTACTTCATCGACAAAATTGATCTCCATCATATTAACACTGTAACGTGTATATTTCCCGTCAGGACTGATCATTTGGCGTTTGATCATTTTATTATCATAATATACCTTAATTTCAATAAGATCAGCCAATAAATTTCTCAGCTTGATCTCACCGCTAAATGAATTGGTATCTATATCCGGAGTGATTGAAAAATCCTCGATCGAATCCTCTCCAACAAAGTCAATCCACACACTCTGCCATATACCGCTGTTGGGAGTGTACCAGCAAGCAAAAGGATCGTTGAGCCACGATTGCTTACCTCTGGGGATCGTAGGATCCAATGGATCGTAGCATCTGACAACGATCACATTTTCACCCTCTTCTACAAATTTTGTAATGTCGACAGTGAACGGAGAAAAACCTCCGCGATGACTTATCGCATAATGTCCGTTGATCCATACTGTAGTAATATAATCACTTGCATTGAATCCCAAAATAATACTCTTACCCGCCTTATCATAAACAAAGCTCCTTCTGTACCACAAGGTATCGTGGAAGGTCTTGTCACCAATTCCGCTTTCTTTATATTGATATGTAAACGGAACGTTGATCTCACCGGATAACTTGATATCGCCCTTATGAAGCCCTCTCAATTCCCCATCCTTATTATCATCAAATTCAAATTCCCATTTTCCGTTCAATGATAACCAGTCATCTCTTCTGAAATGAGGTCTTGGATATTCATTTCTTAATTTAAGCATATTTATCCCCTTGTTGTAAGATTTTTTTCATAGTAAAGTGTATTTTAAAGCAAATATACTTTAATACAAGAAAAATCTGTCTGTTCCCTCTCGGAACACACAGATGTGTGTTCCGAGAGGGTTAGTTTTGCTAATTTCTATTGATTAGCGGAATGGGCATCTGCACGATAAAGATACCGTATCTTCGGGAGCTTCATAGCAGCCGTAATGATCGATGCCTTTCATTCCTATGTTTTATTCTGCGTCCTCCACATGAACGTAGCCCTGACCTATCATATTTTGAGCATCAGGTCCTTCAACCATTCCGTTGTTTTGGTTAGTGGTATAAATGATCTTACCGTGGCTTTCATTGTGCAAATTACCGACGATACCGCCAACAATAGCCTGCTTGCCCGTAACGTGACCGTTATTTGTGCATCCCGTTACCTCGCCAAGAGCCTTACCAACAATACCTCCTACCTCGCCTGCTGCGACGAGAGAGCCATTGTTTACACAATCAATAACTGTGCCATGCGTATCACCTGCAATACCTCCGCATCCCCAGCTGGGTGTGCTTACATCGCCGTAGTTGATACAGCCGCTGATCACAACAACACCCGTACCGTTTTCGGAAAGGCCCAGAATACCGCCTATAGCAGTCGTTTGACCTGTAATGGTGCCGTAGTTTACACAATTGCTTATACTTGAAGAATCACCTGACTTGATATATCCAACAATACCGCCAAGAGCCCATATTCCGTCAACATCGCCGTAATTGATACAATCAGAAACGGGTTTGTTAGACTGACCGACGATACCGCCCGTCTTACCTTTGGCATTTACCTTGCCGTAGTTGATACAGCCGGTGATAGAACCTGTTGTCTTTGTTGAGCCCGCAATACCGCCCACGCAGTCATCAGTACTTGTTACTGTTCCATAGTTCACACAGTCAATGATATCGTGTCCTGCTGAACCTACAACTCCGCCAACGATCCAGCTCGTACCTGTAACAGTTCCGTAATTCACGCAGTTCTTAACAGTTGATGCCTGATTCTCGGCATTACCTACTACACCGCCAAGTGTATTTACACCCGTTACTGTTACATAGCTTGTAAGATTTTCAAGCTTACCGCCGTTCGCTACGTAACCAACTATACCGCCGATGGTTGAATTGCCGTTGACCTTACCGTAAACGCTCAAATTAATGAGATATCCGCCTTCAACAGTGCCAAACAAGGATCTGGAATTATCAAGTCCTCTTATCGTACAATGATTTCCGTCAAAGAATCCATAGAAGCCCTTTCTTGTTGCCCATCCTGGGAAGTCTCCGATGCAGAGATCGTGTCCGTTAAGATCTATGCTCTGTGTCAATTTGAAATACTTACCTGCAAAGTTAGGAGCTGCTGGCGCAGCACTGTTTACAACGTTCGCAATATATTTGAGATCTGCACCACTTTGTACCAAGAAAGGATCATCTTCTGTTCCCGAACCCTGCAAGCTTGTGCTTACGGATGCACCGTCCCAAACCGCAACTGTTGAATATACAACAGTCTTATACAATTCGTCGTGAACCGTGCTAAGAATGATCTTATCGTATTCAGCTACCAATCCGTCAAGCTTAGGAGCTGTTGCTTCGCACAAACCGTTATCATTGGACTTCGCATAAACTGCATCAAGTATGTCGCCGTCTTGGTTTTCAAGAACTATTGTAGCATACAAGCCAACCTTAGCAGTTGCAGCTACGCTATCCCCTACCCAGACCTTGAAAGCGATGTGATGATCGATTTCTTCAACCGTTACCTTAGTAACAGCTTTATCTACAGAATCAGCTCTCACGAATTCTTTTACGCCCGCAACGGTGCTTTCATTGGTTGAAGAATAAACACCCTCGTGAACATTCCAGCCGAGATCCAATCTAAGATCGCCGTATTTACCCAAAATAAGATCCTTTAAGCTCATTATCCCGTCAATCGTTGCAATTGAGGACGGACTTGTTGAGTACCAGAACTTATCTCCGTTAAAGAAAGTGTCAAAGGCTGTTTCCGCTCCTACCGCAGTTTCTCTGTAATATACACCGTCATTGTAATACTTTTCAAGCAATGCCTGAAGCTCAAGAGCTACAGGATCTTCAGTAGCAGAAGCGACTCTCTTATATCCACATTTACATGTGTACACCATAAAGCCTTCTTCATTCAAAACGCCGCCGTCAAAGCTGTGAGGCTCTTCGCCGTAAGTATATCCGCATTCACATGCCTTATAGTGATAATCACTATTATAAGAGTCATGGAAGTCGTGTGCGGGCGCATTTAAGGATTCATCAAGATCAAGCACGAACTGATTCATTTCCTTGTAGTATTTACCCGTAACGGTCGATATCCACTCTACCTCCATCTGACTACCGTCCTCGGTAAAGTAAAGCATACAAACCATACCCATACCGCCCTTCTGAGGATCCATCCACTGAGCGTCGATAACCATCTGGTTAACTACGTTTCCGTGTACACCCTCAGTCTGAAGAAGGATAACATCCTCAAAGGGAGTATGACCGCTCAGAACAAGGAAAATATTGGGATGCTGAGAAACGAATTTTTCCCAGATCTGCTGACCGTTATTATATCCTCTTCCATTGTTATCTCCAACGCTTGTATCAACGTCATTTGCAGATGACATACCGCCACTTGAGGGTGTGTTATCGTAATTCAGATGTCCACCGTCAAAGCCTTGATAACCGTGAGTAGTTACGATTACTCTGTGGTTTGGATGGGCAAGAACGACGTCGTTAGCCCAGTCAAGCATTTCGTCACCTGCGCCGAAATCCAAGGTCAAGAACAAATAATCCGTTGAGCCAACAGTAAATAGCTTATAAGAGTTTCTGATATCCCCCTCAGCTATAAAACCGTCAAACTGGCTCATATATGTATCATTGGCGAAATACTTAAGGAAATATTTTGATTCATCATGATTACCGCGAACCAATGAGTATGGAATTACGCCGTCAAGCTTGGATATATACTGATGCGCCTTTATCCACTCCTGCTCTTTATTTGCGGTATTCCAATCCTCTGTAATATCTCCAAGTCCGAAAACGTGAGCGATCTTCTTGGAATCCTTGTTTTCAATGATCCAATCGTAGATACCGTCCATTTTATCCGTAGTGTATTTGGACATCCACTGTGTATCGCCTACTACTACAAATGAATACGCATAGTCGAGCGTAGGCTCGTGGCTGTCAAGCCATTCCTTGGGGATATCGTATCCGTTGCCGGAAATATCCCTGATGTCATTGCCTGCGCTGTTTTCGTTAAGCAAATAGCTTACAAGCAAGTTATCAGCGTAAAGATTTGTACCGTACTGAGCAGATCTTGCTATCTCTTTAGCAGATCTTACGTCAGAATATGCGGAAAGCGAACGGATTTTTCCTTTAAAGTAGATACCATTATTGCTTCTGTTATCGCCGCCAACTACGAACTGATATTTTGTGATATCATCAGCGAGATCCGTCTCGCAAGGAACGATCTGTACGATCTCTCCGTTAATATAGAGTGATGCTATCTTCTGTTCAAAGTCAAACGTAAGCGCAATATGAATCCACTCGCTCTTTCTCACGTCAACCTGTGTGAATCTGAGATCCTTTTCGTTACCTGCACTATCCTTATAATAGAATCTCGGAACACCGTTTTCATAAATCTCAAACAGCCAGTCCTCTCTGATACCGTAGTAGTTACCAAAGATAGCTCCTACCCTGCCTGTTACATACTTGTCAACATATATTTCTGCCTCAAGTGTCAAAGGAGCAGCAGAAAGCTTGTCAGAGATTCTGTAGTGAGTTGATCGCAAGAAGGACAAGCCGTTTTCCTTGGTGCTTTCGATCATCTGCGTTACTTTGCAACTGCAATCTGAGCAAGTGAAGGTCATAACTCCGGTTTCGGTCTCAGTTGCGGGAATTGTAACAACACCCTCATCCCAAGTATGCTCAGCTTCGTTCTGCTTTGCGCCGCAGATACACTCTATCCAGTGTGTAAATTCATCATGTGCATTTGTATCGTAGGTATGATCGTGATCTTCGGGTAATTTCTCGATCGTCTCTACTTTAACATAATTACATACCGTGCATGTATAGGTTTTTGAACCCTCTTTATCAACAGTCGGACGTACGGTAACAACCGCGTCGCCCCATAAATGCTCTGCTTCCAAATGCTTTGCACCGCACTCGCACTCATACCAGTGGTGAGTTTCATTTTTCGAATATTCCGAAGAAAAGTCATGCGTGTGTGTGGGTATACAAGAGCATAAAATCGAAAGAACAAGAATCAATACCAGTATTAATACTCTGTATTTCATAATAATTCCTTTCATTAATTATTTTTTGAACAATCCCTCAACAGTCACCTTGTGGGTAGCATTCCATGAGTTGCTCAAAAGATCGCACCAACCTGTTTCAAACCAACCGCGCGCTGTAAACTCAACCGCTTCAACATCTGCTGCTGCACCGATCGCTTCATAAGGAATAAATATCTCGATAGTAGAGATATATCCATTTCCCGTCTTTACCGTCTTAGCATAAGATAATGAGCGTCCTTTAGCCTTTGTTCGGTTGTTTGCAAAGAACATATATTGATCGTCTTCTCCACCCTTGCCGTCAAAGTGGAATTCAATATTCATAAATGTGTACCAGTCGCCGTTTGTTATAACAGTTACGTCGGGTGACTTTACATGATTGATGGTGACGCCAAATACTATACCTTGATCAGTCAAAGTACCGATTATCTCAACACCGGCTCCGTTGCCGTTTGCTTTGATTGCATTTGACTTGACGCCTTCTGTATAGATGCTTTCGTCAAAAATTCCGTCAAGCACTATTCCGTTGCCCATATCTATGGGCTTTGCAACAAGGATTCCCTCTTCGGTGATATAACCCGTGTTGCAAACATTGTGGTGAACAATGGGAAGCCAGCCGAAATTCGTACCGTTTGCGCAGATCATAATCTTATTTATATCCGGTACGTTTTCAAGACAAAGCTCAACAGTCGTAACGAGCTTTCCGTCAACCTCCTCGGTCTTAGATGAACCGTAAGAAATATTGCTTGAATACGTTGGAACACCTTCATAGAAGATTACGGTGGAGGAAGTGCCGCCATTGAGCTTGATCTCAATATTATCATTGAGCCACCAGCTGCTATTATAAGGACTCCATTCGCCGTGAACAAGCTCAAACGCAATATAGAGATTGCCATTCTTTACCATGCCAACAACCTCAGCAGAAACGTTAGCATTGTTTGCGATTATCACATCGCCAACGTATTCTCCTTCGTTGATGACTCCGTCAAGAATTACTCCGTCCATATCGAGAGATTCAACAGTTACGCTGATCTCCTTTGATCTGCCTGCACACTCAACGGTAATAGTTGCTTCTCCCGTCTTATGTGCCGTAAGAACACCTCTTTCGTCAACCGAAACGGTCTCGGGATCACTTGACGAATATCTCACAAAGTAGTCAACGTCGATCGATTTGGATATCTCCAAAATATGCGGGCTGAGTGCCTCTGAGAATACCATTGTTACACTATCATCCGCAATGATCTCAAGAGCGTGCTCCTTTTCGCGTTCATCGTACGCAACACCGCCAATAAAGTTAATGCCCTGGTTCACTATTTTCATTATAGCATCGCGGTTTTCATCATCCGTGTAAAGCTGCTCGCTTGCAAGCCTTGCTACGCTATCAGAAACAAAGGGTGATGAATATGAATAGCTGCCGTATTCATTTTTGATGTAAGCGATAGCTGTATATGAGGTGTTGAGGTCCTCATAGAATACATCTGTGATTTCACAGCTAAAGTAAATGTCGCTATAGACTTCATCGATCTTTTCAACCTTCACCTCAGCCGTACGTTTTTCATAACCAATATACAATTCGTCCAGCTTTTCGATAAAATTGGAATTGATATTGTTTTTCGCAAGCCCCTCTGTAGGAACGATAATAAATCCGTATTCATTCTTGGAAGGAGATTCGTAGCTTGTAAGATTAGCCTTGAACTCAAGTCCAATTTTATCTGCGAGAAGCTTGATCTCACTCTCGATGCTTACCTTCTGACCAAAATTGCTTTCGTCATTGCTGTCAAACTCCTCAACCGCAGCTATAAACTGTTCGCCGAGATATTGCTGACCCTCTGCATCAAAATGCCAGTTGTCGTGTTGATTGAGAGGCTTACAATCCACGTATCCGGTATTATTGAGATCATCTGCTACCGTGATCATAGCAGTTCTCACCGTCTCCTGATATGCAGGAGGTGCGCTGTTAAACGTATTCCACTTAGGAAGTCCGCAAATAAAGGGAACGCTGCTGCAATCGTATCCGGATGCCTCGGAAAGCGTATTTCTCATATCGTAAATGAGTGTTTCATACAATTCCCTGTATTCATAAGACATCTGAAGTGTGGACATCTCTGCTTCACCCTGCATCCACCATACACCCTTGATGATTGGTGTATAGCCGTCCTCAATAAGAAGAGTGAGAGCTTCATTTACCGTGCTTTCAAAACGGCGATACATATTACCTACCATTGTGTCAACGGTAAGGTCTATATTATGATTCTTGATATATGTGGGAGACGTCCATGTTCCCTGCTTCAAAGAAACATCATAATTCGTATCGGGGAAAAGATGAGTTGCGCCCCACGCGCATTTGATGATGGCATTCATCTCGCCGTTATCTGCAATTGCGCTCGCAATACCGATCTCAGCACCCGAACGGTCACTCGCTACACCCATGCCGAGTGTTACGGGTTTAAACCCATTGTCAAGATTCTTTCCGTTCCAGCGCTCTTGATTGCCGTAATAAAGTACATTTTCAAACCCGTCAACAAATCTAGGGTCGGATTCAGCGACGATGTTTCCGGTATCCATGCCATAGCCTACCGCGTTGGATTGACCTGCGATAAGGTAAACGTTGATTACCTTTTCAGTTGAAGTCACATCCCCGGTAACAGGAGGTTTAGGTATTGGAAAGGGACAAGCCACCAATGATAGTGTCATAATTGCCATCACTAAAATAAGTAAAATTGATTTCATTTTCATAAGATTTACCTCTTTAAAGATGATTATGTCTTTTCTCCTTTCTTATTATTTATGATTAATACAATTAACCAACGAATTTATATCGGTACTGTGTTTATAACACTTTACCAAGGTCTGTATTTGAGAACAACGTCATCAAAATTAATGCGTCTGTCTATCTCAGAATATTTATTCAGATAGTCGATAAGTTCCTCCATCTGCTCATAAGTGATATTGATATCCCCGTCGCAAATGGTTACCCTTAACGCCTTTGAATCTATCCAAAATAGCTTTTTCTCAAAATCATCAACGTCAATAGGCAATCCGTTATCTCTTACGTATTGTTTAAACAATTCGTTTTCGAACAATATGCCTGCGGGCGTATCAAGTGTGTATTCTGACGGAACCTCCTTTGGCTCCAGCTTCTTTGGCTCGGACTGCTTTTCAAACGCTACGCCATCAAGACATATCTTGGCAGAATCTATAACCGTTTCGGTATTCAAAGCTACATATATCTCATATTCTCCGTGCTCCAATTCAAATGAATCCGTAAGCTCGCGATAAGATTTTATGTCGTCAATATCGACAGCAACCGAAATACGCTCCGTCGTGTTTGCCTTAACAAAAGCTTTTTTAAATGCCTTTAATTCTTTTATCGGTCGATATATATCCGATTCTTTTTTGCCTACATATATCTGGATAACATCGTCTCCGTCAATATCGCTTGAGTTTGTAACGTCCAATGAAACCTTGATCTTTCCATCTTCCACGCCATAATCAAAATTTGAATATTTAAATTTTGAATAGCTTAATCCATATCCAAACGGTAATATAAACCCGTCCCGATGCAGATCGTAGTATCTGTATCCCACATACACGTCATCGTGATAGTAGGTATGGTAAATATCTCTCCTTGCATATTCCTTGTTGATCGGATTCTGCTCGAGAGATGATATCCAAGTTTCAGGTAAACGTCCGCTTGGATTGTGATAACCAAAAAGGTTATTGAAAATCGCCTCAGACTGTCCTTCTCCAGCGAGATAAGTAACGATCATTGCTTCTGATTGTCCATATACCTCTTTTACATTCACAACGCTTCCGCTTACCAAGACTGTGGCAAAAGCACCGAATAATTCTTTGACCATATTCAACACCTTGATCTGCTGCGGTCTAAGCTCTATGGTGCTTCTGTCGATGCCCTCCGATTCATCGTGCTGATACTGACCCAAGAAGAGCAATACCTTATCATACTTATTCTGATACTCACGCAATTCCTCAAGGGTAGTTGTTACCTTCTCCTCATCATAGCATTCAACAAAGTCATATTCAACATTGTTTGAATTCAAAACATCAATAAAGGTCGTATCCTTATATGCATTTACCCAACCGCTTCCCTTGCCAACGAAACGTGCGTGATTTGCAAAGTATCCAAGAATAAGAATCTTTTCCGTTTTTGAAACAGGCAAATAATTGTTATCGTTTTTTACCAAAACAACCGTTTTGTCAGCTACGCTGACTGCCTGAGCATGAAGCTTATCAAGATCAAGCTCGTCCAATTGCTTAGTATTTTTAAATTTTGAAATCGTTTGATATATCTCATTATCTGATTTTATGAGATCTGCATCATCAAAGGTCTTTCCGTATCCTCTGTCCATAATATCATAGCTCATTTTTGCTAATGGCATCTCGATATTAAGACCCGTCCTGATAGTAGTTCCCTTATCGCTCACAGCGCACCAGTCCGACATAATGAGTCCTTTGAAATTAAACTCTTTTCTTAATTTCTTTTGCAACAGATACTCGGATTCATTAACATAAACTCCGTTTATTCTGTTATATGAGGTCATTATTGACGAAGGATCGGAATATTTAAGTGTATATTTAAATGCTCTTAAATATATCTCATTAAGTGCTCTCAGAGACACCTCGCTGCTGTTAACGGTTCTTCCGTGCTCCTGAGAATTACATGCGTAATGCTTGACACATGCGCCGACGTTGTTATCTTCAAGTCCGTTCACATAATTTGCAGCCAAAATTCCGGTCAAGTACGGATCCTCGGAAAAGTACTCGAAATTTCTGCCGCACATAACGTATCTTTTGATATTTATTCCGGGAGCTAACAGTATGTTGGTCCTGTGGTGAAGGCACTCCTTTGCTATCAATTCTCCCGTTTGATAGCATGCTTCTTTATCAAAAGATGCCGCCAATGCGCTTGGAGTTGGCATACAGACAGTCTGAATTACCTCATTCTGCTCCGTAAACCCATTTTTCAGCGGCTTTCGCAATCCGCTTGGGCCATCATTGAGAATGATGACATTTGACGGATCGCGATAGCTGGCTATTTCCCATGCAGATAAGCCCGTCAGATATTTATATCTTTTGTATCTTTCGTTTTTATCCATAATCAGTTAATCAGATCGTTTATTGAATAATAAGATTCAATGTTTTGCTCCGCTTTTTCATCTCTCGTATTTTTGATCAGATAATTATCTGCCGCGTTTTTAGCAGAGCCGGTGCTTGATACATCGTTATAATTGAAGCATAATTTAATGGAATCGGGATCCTCAATACCCAAAGCCTCATAGCTGATATAAAGCTCAAGTGTAAATCCATCCGCTTTGCCGCCATTGGCAAGACCATTGGTTGTAACGTGGTATTGATAATCAGAAATGTCTTTGTTATATACCATGTTATTTCTCTCCAGTGTTACATCATCGCTATCCAATCCCACGCCGTTGCCGTAAACTCTCAAAAGGTTCGCTGCGCTCAAGCAAACGGTAGTTCTTTCGTTTACTTCTCCGTCTGTCAGATATACTATGAAGTCATCATTATTTCCCTTTTGACCCATATCGCCTCTGTGCCAATTTTCGCCGTAAGTCCAGATCTCACTGTCCTTGATATCTGCAGCGATATAAAGTCCGATTTCTCCTTTGATCAGGTATACCTCACCCAAACCGTTGGGCAAAGTATTCTTTTTGGCGTTAGCATATTCAGTCAGTTGACCGTCTATGTAAGACACCTTATCACTAACGTTGATCTTAAGAGTATATTCTTTAAGTCCTTCTGCAGTTTTCGCAGTGAACTTTACGTCCTGAGGTCCCAATGTGTTACAGTCATAGGCGGAATACTCCTCTACCTTTACGTAACCGGAATAATAATTTGTAAAGATTGCTTTTACGTACTTTGGCAGTTCAACAGTAACACCGTATGGTACGTTGATAACGTCTTCTTCAATTTTTTCGATAACTCTTGTATCGTTATAAGAGAGGATCTCCGCTGCTATCCTGTTACCCAATACCATATTGCTCTCAGCACCAAAGTGCCAGGGCTCAAAGGTATTAGTATAAAGATCACAGGTTTTGATCAGGGAAACGTTCTTTAAGGTCTTTGAAACATTTGCCTGTATCTCTCTTAATGTATTAGAATATTTTGCACTGTTGGTCAATGCTTCGGTAACTACAACAGGCATATCGCTATTTTCAAAATAGCTTCTGAAGTCATTGATGAAATATGTTAATGCTTTTTCATAGATCATCATATTATCATCAAATTTTGCATCCTGCTCTCCGTGAACGAACGCCATACCGTCGATAACGACCTCGTATCCGCTGTCATTCAATTCAGCAATAGCCATTTCAACCAATTGATACAGGTTATTAGTCAATGGGCCGGTTTCATCGCCCTTGAGCGTTTCATTCACTTGGTCGAGATTCAGATAAGCTGATACTTCTTCATCCTCAATCGCGGATGTTGAATACCAATGGTCCGTAAACGTTGAACCGCTTGCGGTATATTTAACTATGACTGTTTTGTATTCAGCATCAAATTTGGGATATGCGGAAGCTAATGTCTGACCGATTCCAAGCTCCGGACCGAATTCTGACGGAAAGTCACCGTAACCGGGCTCTAATATATCAATGTATAAGGATTCATCGATTCCCGGGATATTGCCCAACTCACCCATCGGTAAGCCGTCAGCTAAAATATCCACATCGACATTCTCTTCCTTATCATCCTCACTCAGATCCCCAACCAACGCTTTTCCTCGCGCGCCTGACTGACCTGCCAGAACTAAAAGGTGGACCTTTTCGGCATCGGGGTTTTGAGTGGGCGGGAACAGATTAGGGCAAGCTGTAAGAGTCAACAACGAAAAGCAACAAATCATCAATATTGCTATTACTTTTTTCATTTCTTACCTCCTATTTTCCCAATATAACTATCTCGTTAAGTGAAACAGGTTTGTCTGTTTTTACGCAAATAATAACGTGATCCGCCTCGAATGTATTTAAAAATTCGATCGTAAATGCACTGTTGGGAAATACAAATTCATCATTGTCATTAATATATCTGTCATGACAGAACTGAGAATACTGAACAACGTTACCGTTTCCAAAATCGATGTACTCGATCTCCGACACGATCTTTTCATAAAATGCACTATTATAGATCGCTATACCACCGATTTCATATATCTCGTCGAACCTCAACTCAATAAACGAGTATCCCTTTCCAAGAGCTACCTCTTTTGCGTCCTCACCCTTGAGATTATAGCAGTCAACGATATAATTGTCATTTATTGCCTCAGCATTGCTGACATTATGAGATTTCACCTGAGCGAAGGGCGCGATATTTTTATATCCGCTAAGCTCCTCGGGAAGAGGTTGTATTGAATAGGTGGGACCGTTGCAGAACGGAACTCCGTTTTCATCAAAATGCAGATAGTCAAAAGCAAAATATCTCCTTTCGTATCTGTCATTTGTATCACGTCTCTGATGAGCATGATATCCTATCATTACCTGATCGCCCATATTGAAGAAGCAGTGATGTCCCGTACCTGATGCAAATCCCGTCCATTGGTTATAAACCGTGGAATTTTCTATATTGGTTCCCGGATATCCCAAAAGAAGATTTGTCCAGACCCCATTAGAATCATAAGGCTTTTCAAAGTTGCCAAGGGGTGAATCGGAAACCGCATAGCAAACGTTATAATACTTATTCCAACAACCGTTTACCGAATAAGTCATATAATACTTACCGTTTGATTTGATCATAAACGGAGCTTCCGCAATAGGAAGACCGTCTCGAAGCATTTCCCAAGTAAACGGCTTGTAGATGGAGTTAGTGGAATTTAATGCTCCCGGCACAACTATCTTGGTGTAAGTGGACCAATCTGCCTCATAGGGGCTGTTCATTTTTACACCGACGATGTGCTGATTCTCGTTGCATGCAACGCTGTAATACATATACATTTGACCGTCATCGTCAACGAAAACGGTTATATCCAAAACACCGAATGTTTTATTATTATCCAAAAACACCGGTGCTTCAAGACCGTTTACCTTGTCGTTTTGCAACGGAACGTAAGGACCAAGCGGATTATCAGCTACAACAACGCTGTTGCGGCGAATTCCGTCTTTGTCATTCGCGCTGTAATACATATAGTAAACGCCGTCAAAGCAATATAATTCCGGCGCATAGATTGCCGCGTCCGCAGACTCCCAGCCGTCATACAGCGAGGGCTCATAGACCGCCAAATGCTTCTTGTAGGTTACAAAATCCTTTGTGGAATAGCAATCTATAACGTTTCCGTTTCGGTCGCTCGTTCCCACGATATAATACGTATCATCTTCAAAGTATATCTGCGGGTCGGGCAACGGTACATCCTTAAGATCGTTGACATACCACATTTTATTGTTGTATGTCAGATCAACACCGTCATATGTGAGCGTATGATCGATATAATCAGTTCCCTCTTCAATGTTTGATTCAACGGTCTTAGAATAACCTCCCGGATTTAAGCATCCTGACAAAGTTGATAATATCGTAACCATAATCAATAAAATAGATATTTTTTTGTACATAAACTAAACCTCCGGATCCGTTTGTGATCTTAAATCCTGTCTCCGCAGCTTTCATCAAAGAGCAGGATCTTATCTTTATTAAACGCTAACTCAACATCCGTATGAGGTTTTATTAATACGTTAGTTGAGATCTTTGCAATGATGCTTGTATCCGCCCAATCGGAATGGACCAGAAGCTCACTTCCAAGCAATTCAACGATATTTGCATTAGCAACAAACTTATCCGTCTTATTGCCCGTAAATTCAGCATCAAGAACTATGTCCTCGGGTCTTACTCCCACTCTTATAGGATGTTTGCCCGTTGTCAACGCATTTTCGCATTTAGCCAGAAGGCTTTGAGCAACCTCATAAAGATTGTTCACGAACTCGATGTCTGTTGAATTAAGGTTAACCGTGGGCTTTTTCTTCTTTTTGTCCTTCTTGGGCTTTTGATAATACAGGGTATTATCAACCACTATCTCTTCCTTGCTGAATACCTGAGCGTTGTGCAACATTCCTATATCTGCGGAAGGTATCTTTTCAAATGTCATCAAAGGCTCTCTGATCTTGAGCAAAGCCTTTTTATCGATCTTTACGGATTTATCCTTATTGCTCGCTCTGAGATCCGCTATCAATCCCTTGATCTCTTCTCCGCAAGCAATATCCGCTGTTATTTCGATGATCTCATCAAATACGCTATCAAGTGCAGATAAGCTTGATTTATCGTTTTGACCGTAAATAACCTTATCAAGCACTCTCAATGCGTGCATCTTTTTAAAGTCATCGGTATTTAACATTCTATTAAGCTCTTTTATCTTAGCTTCATAATACCTATTATGGCGCGAAACGAACTCATCAGAAAGTGATACCTGATATCCGTTTGAAAATACAAGCTTTCCGTTATCGTATTCCGCATCGAAAATATTCATAGCGGGAGATCCGATAAACGTTGCAACGAAGATATTGTTAGGATTATGATAGATCTCCTGAGGAGTACCGATCTGCTGTACCCAACCCTTACTCATAACCACGATCTTAGTAGCCATAGTCATCGCTTCTGTCTGATCGTGTGTTACGTAAATTGTCGTCGCGCCGATCTGCTCGTGTATCCTTACGATCTCACTGCGCATCTGAACTCTGAGCTTTGCATCAAGGTTGGACAGGGGCTCATCCATCAAGAATAATTTCGCGTTTCTTACGATAGCTCTTCCAAGAGCAACACGCTGCATCTGTCCACCCGATAATTCCTTGGGTCTTCTGTCAAGATACGAGCCAAGATCAAGTATCTCAGCAGCCTCAAATACTCTTGAACGGATCTCCTCCTTGCTCATTTTTACGTAATGATATTGGATCTTCCCGTCCATCGTCAAGCGATATTCTTCATCAATACCGTAACCCTTGGCAGATATCTTCTTTGTCTCTGCTTCTATATTTGACTCTGCAGTGTTTTTTATAACGTCGTATAACGGAACTCCTTTTACTGACTTTTTAAGGTCCTCAACGCGCTCTATATTATACTTGCAGAGTATCTTAGCTGCTTCGTCGCATATTTTTAATTTGGTTGCAATATATTCCACAACCGTTCCATAGTTCAGGGCTTTATCCTTAGCCTTCTTTTGCGCATCCGTAAGCTCTTCTGCTCTCTTGTCAATAATATCAATGACCTGGTTCCAAGCTTTGACTGCAGTCGCTTCCATCGGTCTTCTGAATTTGCGGGCGCGAAGCGGAAATGCGATATTATCAAATACCGTCATCTGAGGATACAGGGCATAATTCTGGAATACCATAGATATATCGCGATCCTTGCTGCTTGTATAATTTGACAATACCTTATCTATATACAAGTAACCGCTGGTAATCTCTTCAAGACCGGCTATCATACGTAACGTAGTCGATTTACCGCAGCCCGAAGGTCCGACCAGAACAATAAAATCATTTTCGGATATATCAATGTTAAAATCGTACACCGCCTGTACTCCGTTAGGATAGATCTTATTAATATCCTTTAAGGATACAAAGGCATCGACCTCATTGTTAGATATTTTATTTCCGCTGTTTTTAAGTATTTTGCCTGCTTCGCTGACGGATACACTCATGCTGCCGTCAACGGGTTTGTTTTCTGTATTAACCATTTGATATACTCCCTATTATCCTTTAATTCCGCTGCTGGACATACCTTCAATGATCTTATCCTGAGCAATTATATACATTACCAATACCGGCAGCAAGCAGATAACACCGCCCGCCAACGCCGTACCGATTAAGTTACTTGTTTTGGAGTTGTTGATAATATAAGCCATACCGACCTGTAAGGTCCACAGATCCGTGTCCTTTGCTCCATACAGCATCTGAGGCCAGATAAGATCGTTCCATCCGCCCATAAATCCGAATAGTCCCTGAACGAATAAAACATTTTTTCCCAAAGGCAATACTATCTTATAAAATATCTTAAAGTTGCTGTAGCCGTCCATCTTGGCGGATTCGATCAGATCCTTCGGTATCGATTCAAAGAAGGTCTTTATCAGATACATTCCATATACTCCTCCAAGACCGGGAATGATCAAAGCCAATAGCGATCTGTTGAGTCCCATAGAATATACCATGGACTGATTACCAACGGATGTGGCAGCTCCCGGAATGACCATTGAGGCTATTATGGCAGCAAACAGTAAATCCCTGTATCTAAAATCTATAAACGTAAAGGCATATGCTGCCAATGACGCTACAAGCAAATACAGCAATGTGCCGCCAATAGCACTGAAGCAGCTGTTCAACAGCCAAGTTCCTATTTTATAATCCTGAACAGCATTTACCTGTCCAATTCCCTCGGGAAGCTTTCCCATCAAAAGCATCTCATAGTTTTCCAATGTATAACCGCTATGGGGGTAAAACAGCTCCTTGGGATACAGTATTGTATCGGTAAAGCCTCTGAAAGAACCGAAGAACATAATAATAAACGGTGAAATCCACATTATGCAAAACAGGAGCAAAAATACAAATGATGCTATCTTACCAATATTAACTTTTCTCTTTTCATTGAATTCTTTCTTTTTACGAAAGCCAATGTATTGTTCTAATGTTATCTGATTTCGTGCCATTTGTTGTATGCCTCCGAGATTTTTGTGCCCGTTTTCTTTTCGCGAGTTAAATACATTTGAATACCGGATATGATACCGGCAAAGAGTGCATATACTAAGCTTGCCGCAGCACCTAAACCGTACAAGCTGGATTTAAACTGCAGGTTGTTTGCAACTATATCCTGAATGAAATACATCAAAGTAGATGTTTGTCCACCGGCAGGCATACTGGCTATAGCGGCAATTGAAGGACCGCCGCTGGACAAAACATAGTTCTGACCGTAAAGACCGAGATATCCCAGGATCGTTGTGAACAAGCATAAAACCAACTGAGGCTTTATTCCGGGAATAGTCACGTTCATTATCTTGCGGAAGGATGAACAACCGTCTATATCAGCGGCCTCATAAAGATGCCTCGGAACGTTCTGAAGTCCCGCACTGAGAATAATGAAGTTTCCGCCCCAGCCGCCCCATAAGCACATCAGGAATATGGGGATCCACGCATATGAAATATCAACGGTTTGTCCGAAAAGATCAAACGAAAACCACGTATCGATAAACCATTTGATCTCAACTCCAAAAAATTCAGCCAATAAGCCGTTCTGCGATTTGGGCAAGAACAGCAAGGTGAATATTGTGCCCGCAGCCGTTAGCGGAACGATTGAGGGCATATAGATCAAGGCTCTGAAGAGCTTGAATCCGGGCGGTTTCTTATTGACCAATATTGCTAACGACAAAGGCAATAGGATCGCAATTGGAATCATTATTACCGAAAACATTACAGTATGTACAAAAGCAAGCCAAAAGCTATTGTAAACACCGGGCATGAATGTTTTATCAAAAAGCATTCTGAACCAAGCAAAATCATTGAAGGTCTCTACGCCCGGTTTTCCATACTGAAAGTTTGTAAGAGAAATGTAAACCCCATAAAACAGGGGTATTACAAAAAACACTATAAATGACAGCAAATATGGCAATAAAAATATGGCGGTCACTCCATATTTTCTTAATGATCCTATTCGTTTAGACCTTTGCTTAGCATATTCTTCTAAAACGATAGTTCTCTCCATAGATAAGTTCCTACTTTATACCTAATTTCAACAAATTCAATGCTTCTTGAGTTGACTGCGCAACCGTTTGAACAAGCTCTTTTGCCATATCCACCGTGCAACCATCACCGGATAAGTACTGTGCCTGAACGCTTGTAACAGCTGTGGTCAAACCATTGATCAGGGTTGTTGCGTAAGGAGTACTTTCGAGTGCGATAACGTCTGCGGGATCACCCATAGCTGTCAAAGTCATGCTCTTTGCTTCTGCTTCCTTATATTCAGCTGACTCGTAAACGTTTTTCCAAGCAGGAAGATGTCCTGACTCGCACCAATCAACAAGGTTGTACTCTCCATCACTGTTCTGACCCTGAGTGAGCCACTGTACGAAAATAAATGTTGCAGCTACCTTCTGCATGCTTGTTACCTTCTTAGTCAATGTGATAACGTGTCCGTTACCGTACCACTTTGAAGCAGTGGATGCAGGTGCACTCTCAGATGCCATATAGTAAGGACGTGCAACCGCATAGGGCTTGGAGTATATGGGATCATTTGCATCCTCTTCAGTAACTCCCTTTTCACCCGCTTTGGTAAGCTCCTTGTTGTTCCACAAAACATCGTACGTATTTGCTGACTGCCAAGGACCCTCGGAAAACATTACGAATTTGCCCTGGGGGAAGTCCGCTTCTTTACTTCCGTCACCGTACAGTCCGGAATTGAAGCGCTCTACCTTATCTGTAACGTATTTTACAAATCCTTCGTTGTTGTGGAACGCTACATTACCGCTTTCATCAAGAAGAGAGCCGCCATTTACATACAATGCGGTCAAGTGGTCGCTTTCCTCGTGGTGGTGGAAGCTGGGATGGAAGTTTTCAACTGTAACAAGCGCAGTTG
Organism: Clostridia bacterium; assembly: GCA_017531925.1. Classification (GTDB taxonomy): domain Bacteria; phylum Bacillota; class Clostridia; order Oscillospirales; family CAG-272; genus RGIG4608. The sequence continues at coordinate 22,733 of JAFXKD010000008.1, forward strand.
ACGCCAACTTAGAGTTACCCGTCTTCAACTGATACCAGGAGTGATCCTGTCCCATATTGATGTTTCTTACCCACAATTCGCCTGAATCGGACAATTTCTTAAGCTCTTCAAGCAGGGTGTTATACTCTTCGTATGACTTGGGATAGTAACGTGTATTTCCGTCAAATCCCAATCCGTTCTTTTTGATTATATCCTGTCTGATATGTGTAATATATCCGTGAGCATCGATCGGAACACCGTAATGCTGTTCGTTATACACTGTTGTTTTAACAATATTCTCATATGCTCCGGAGAAATCGATATCAACGCCCGTCTTGGTGATAAGCTCATCAAGGGGATAAAAATAGCCCTTCATCGCATACTCAATATTCTTTTCGTTATGCATAAGACAGATGTCGGGGAAATTTGCAAAATCATTAGCATACGTAGTATCTAATGAGTTATAGTAGTCATAGTGACCAACATTAGTTACGTTGATCTCGATCATTCCTGCATATTCCCTGTTGAATTCCTTTACGAGATCCAACAATACTTCCTGGTCAGGCATACCGATAACGCTCCACAAATTAAGCTGGACGTTTTCAAGGTATTCAACGACGAATTCGCCGGTAGCTTCATCTCTGGGCAGATCGTCAACTATAGCATCAATACCCTGGGGCTGGGGAGGTCTGTTAGGACATCCGACCAAGGTGAAAACCATAGATGCTATCATCAACACGCTCAAAATTCTAACAAATCTTGTTTTCATGATAAATCGCCTTTCTTAATAATCTCTCCCATAATTTCTTTGCTCACGCTCACCCTCATCGACGAGGCTAACGTCCACAACGATCTCATTAAAGAGCAGATTCAATAAATTTTGCTTTTTTTCCGTAAATAGCCCAATAATACTAACTACGGCATCAACACCGAGTATAATCAGTATTATAAGCGCTAACGATATACCGCTATCAACGGTTATCGGTACAAACATTGCCTCGTAGCTTCCGTTAAACGGGGCAAACAAATATAAAATAAACACTATCGGAATAAATCCGACACAAGCGCAGACGGTTTTGATCAAAGGCACATACGCATTGATCTTATCTCCCTCTGCCTTTATCACACCTAATCCAAGCAATTTATAGCCCACTGTTTTTCCGTCCTTGAACAGATATCTCGGTATCAGTAAAACTATAAAGCAAGCGATAAATATGGATATCAACAGAGTGATATTGGTATATCTTGCTTCTGCGGAATATGCTTCCATATAATCCCTGTAATGAGTCGAATAATACGGCTCACTTTTCAAGATGGACTCCTCTGCCTCCTCAAGCATATTGGAATACCCGTTATAGTATGAAGTATAATACGTAGCTCCCGTCTGACCTATACTGTCTGTTTCATCGATGAATAAGTAATGAAACAAATAATAAGCTACCTGTGTATTCAGCACGGGCATATCGGAAATTTCTCTATTAAAAGAAAACATAAAGGACGCATCGTCACCAAACGAGCGTCTGTATATTTCAAACAGATCGCCCTTGGGCTCTATTCCTAAGCCCGTATTCTCTTTTAAATATCGGGTATAGAAATAGGCAATGTTATCATTTTCCAAGGAATGCGTACCGTTTACTGTAACATCATGGCCGGGAAAAAACTCAAAATCGGGCTGCTGATTATTTCCGAAAACTTCATAAGATAAGCAGATCGCTCTGTAAAGGTTCTTCAACACGATCACATCGGTCGTTACCCTTCTTCCGTCAACATACTCCACGATATGAGTTTCTTCCGTCCATTTCTCGTAATAGGAGATCTCCTCCTCAAGCTTTGCGGCAGCATCGTTATAAAACGTGCTGTTTACAGTCAGCTGAAGAAGTCCTGCAAATATAAGCTCCGCAACTATAGCGACCAATATCAGATCCACCACGCAAGAAACAAAGCGTTTACTCATCCTTGCGGGTAGTGATTTTTTTAATCTGTCTATATTGGAACTAAATATCTTCACTATCAGTCATTCTCGTCGTCGAGGAATCCGCAATATACAGGGGTCTCGGGACATTTAGCAAGCACCTCTGCCTCGTCAGCAGTCGCCTTGTAATTTGCATATGTTGCATCACAGTTGAAGTGGAAGAAGCCTACGTGGCTTGCTACGGGTGTTTCGCCGTTGTAAAGGATGTCAAGATCCTTGCTGAGCTGGAAGGATCCTGCGTAATTACCGTTAACGTAAACGTGGAAATCCATACCGTTGCGAGCAACGCCAAGCTTAAAGGTTGTTCCGTACGTTATCTTTGAATCACCTGTATTCCATGCATAGTCGTGATGTCTTGCCAAGTTATCGGGAATATTAGGCTCCCACGCCCAGTGGTTACCTTCGCTAACTTCACAAACACCAAATTCATTCCACTCGCTGCCAAGTCCAACTGTAGCATTAAGGAAAAATGCAACCATAGTTTCCTTTTCTCTGGAGTTCTTACCGGATGCTACGATACCGATCTTGGGCCACTGGTCATCATTTGTAACCTTGTGGATGGTGATGTCGGTTTCAACGTACCACTTATCAGAAAAGATATCAGCGATGTAATAGAAGTTTGTAAGACCGGAGCTTGTTCTGAAGGATCCTGTTCCCGTCTGTTCATCCCATTCGTTGCTGAAATCATCCTCAGAGGGGATCATAGTAATATCTCTGTCAATAAATACTCTTGCAACAACGATCTCGAATGAGCAGGATTTTGTTTGATCCACATTGGAAGTAACTGTAATTGTAGCAGTACCGGAAGCAAGTGCTTCTGCTCTCTTACCGTTGATAGCAACTATCTCGGGATTGCTAGACTCGTATGTACAAGCTCTCTGAGCAGCGCTCAAAGCAGCTGTACCCTTTATCTTGTACATATTTGTCAACAAAACTGTTTCACCGATCTTCAATGTTGTTGAAGGCTCGGTTGCTGTTAAGGATTCAATGATAGTTTCGGGCTCTTCCTCGGGCAGGCAAGCTGTTACCGTCAGACAAAGAATGCAAGCCAAAAGACCTAAAGCCAATAATCTGATTGTTTTTTTCATAATCTTTCATAATAACCAATTGTACTTTTGATTATTAATTCTCCTTTTCATAATATATTTTACTGCGAGTACAACACAGTGTTTTGATAAGTGTACACGTAAAGCACCGAAGCTATCCACTGTCATTTTTTATTACAGTTACATAGTCTATCCATACGTTTTTTCAAAGCTTTACAGATATACATTTATACATATATATTGTATCACAAATCATTTTTCAAAAAAACCTAATACATTACACAAATTGGGTGTAATATATTCTACTTTTTGAGCCATTTTTTCTAATTTGTATAATATTTGCTCGCTTTTTTGTATATTTTATACAACTTTTTTCGTTTTATGGGTTTACAAAACAATTAAGATGTGTTAGAATATATACACATTGATACCGAGAGGAGGCATATTAATGTACATCAGTGCGTGGGGCGAAGAAATTGTAATAGAAAATACCCTTGGCAGCGATTATCTTGAAGTTATCATGGCGGGAATTACCCATCCAAATCCTACCTATCGAATTATGCACAACATCTCCGACGAGTTTCCTTACGATTATTACGTTTTCGAGTATGTTGTCAGCGGAACGGGATATATAGAAACACCGGCAAAAAAATATATGGTAAGGGGCGGCGACTTTTATTTTTTAAACAGACAGCGTTATCATATCTACTATGCGGACCCTAAAGATCCTTATGAAAAGTTGTTTATAGTATTAAAGGGCAGTTTTGTGGATTTTCTGGTGTCGCATCACCTGCAGAACGATAGCGTTTACATCAAAAAATGTAATGTTCACGGCTTGATGGTGCATATGATCAATCTCTTAAACCGAGACGGTCCCATCAATTATGATAAGCTTGCGGTTTCTATACTTGAGCTGTTTCAACAAGCCTTCCCTTCTCCGTATCAGATCCAACCCGCTATAAATCGCGTTCCGGAAATGATAAAGAATTATATCGACACTCACATCACGGAAAAGATCACGCTGGATGATATAAGCAACGATCTGTATATAAGCAAATCGTACATCGAAAGAGTATTCAAGAACGAATACAATCAGACCCCCATGGCTTATTGCATAAATCAGAAGATCTCACAGGTCGCTTCAATGCTTGTAACCACGAACTATTCCCTCTCCCATATTGCACAGCAATTCAGCTTTTCAGATGTTAAGTATATGTCAAAGACCTTCAAGAAGATCAAAGGCAAGACCCCTATGGAATATAAAAGAGATGAGCTTGCAAAAAATCAGATAGTTGAATGACTTTTGCTCGTGATTTTCAAATTTATCCCATCTGTAAATGATCTGATAAAGCCCTCGGTTAATCTATAAGAGCAGAAAGACGGCGGCAAAACGCGCTTTCTCCTTAACCATACCATTAATAAAAAAGCGAATGAGCGCAAGCAACAGCTTTGCAGCTGATTCGCGGAAAGGTCTATAAGAAAATGAAAAGGAAAACATTTATCATTCTATTGGTTCTCACAGTCTCCATTGTTCTCACGGCATGCCCGTTTATCTTGCCGGATGATCCCACCCGTCCGATAGACCCAAGCACGGTAAAGAGCATTACCCTTTCGGGAGCAAAAACAAGCTTTGCCTTTGGTGAAAGCTTCAGCTCCGAAGGTCTGGTCGTCACGGCAACGATGAAGGATGGCACAAGCAAAGCTTTGAGAAGCATCGACTACAAGATTACAAGCGAGGATTTCAACCCTATGAAGGTCGGCAATTATCAGGCAGTGGTCAGTATAGAAGGCTCGGATATCTCCGAGAGCTACGAAGTTACTGTTGAACCTGCGAACAGACTTAAGGTACTTATGATAGGCAACTCTTACGCGGACGATACGATCAATTACGCATACGAGATTGCAAAAAATGCCGGGATCCCTGCAGAGAATATTTTAATAGCTGACATCTCTATTCCCAGCTGTTCATTAGATACACATTGGAACAACGCTCTGAAAAATACCGCTGCATATCGCTTCGGCTTGGAAAAAGAAGGCTATTTCGACGGCACCTCCTATACTAACTGGACGATGGAAGATGCTATTATGTACGCAGATTGGGATTTTATTACCCTTCAGCAAAACAGCGGTAATAGCGGCAATCCCGGCTCATACGGCAATTTGCAGAAGCTGATGGATTATATTTTAGACGTTGCCACGGATACGGTGGTAAATCCCAATGCTAATCCCAATGTAAAGCTCGTTTGGCACCAGACATGGGCATACGCTCAAACCTCTGCAAATGAAGGTTTTCCCGCCTACGACTATAACCAGATGACGATGTACGATGCGATCAGGTCTTGCTTGCAGACACATATCCTGAACAAGGAATTTGCCGCCATAATTCCCAACGGCACTGCGATCCAGAACGCAAGGACATCATTTATAGGCGACAATCTTACACGTGATAAGTGGGATCACCTCTCTGAAGACGCAGGTAGGTATATCGCCGCTATGGGCCTTGTGGGCACACTTACAGGAAGAGATATGACTAAGATAACGTGGAAGCCTATGGATAGCGGATTCAATTTCTATCTCAGTGACGCTATGATTCAGGTATGTAAGGAAAGCTGGGCAAATGCTATGGCTTCTCCTTATGATATTACAGCATCCAAATATACAAAGGATCCCGACTCAAACGAACCCGATCTTTCCGATATCCTCGAAGGTACAGGCACGGAAAGCGATCCCTATCTTATTCAAAGCGCGGAAGATATGCGAGCGCTCTCCGAGTTCACAAAGGGAAAGAGCTTTGGAAACAGCAATATGTATTTCAAGCTCACAGCAGATATAGACCTCGGTACAGAAAGCTGGCAGCCCATATGCTCATCCGCAAATACAGGTTGGGTAGAAACAGCAAATAGCTTTAATGCAAACTTCGACGGCAACGGAAAAACGATCACCTTTGTAGGCAATTATACAGGAGACGTGTGGGCAAAGGGATTGTTCAGCGCAGTAGGCGGATACATTCACGACCTTACGCTTAGGGGTAGCATAACCACCGAATGCGGTCGCGTAGGTTCCCTTGCAAGTATGGCTATGACCAACGCAAGAATTGAAAACATAACCTCTTACGTAAATATCACCGCGCAGAAAAATGAGGTCGGCGGTATAATCGGATATATAGCAGCACCGAACGTTACTCTTACAAATTGCATCAATCACGGCAATATCTCAGCTCGTCAGCTTGTAGGCGGTATAGTCGGCGGAACTTGGCAGAACGTCACATATACAGATTGCGTAAATCACGGAAATATTACTGCCAGTGAAATCAGAGTTGGCGGTATCGTGGGCGAAAAATTTGCAGTAGCTACCCTTAATAACTGTTCAAATTACGGTACAGTATGCGCAGGCGAAACCGTTGCAACAACGGAATCCGGCACTGCTGATAAATATGCCGGCACTCTCTATGGACAGCCCAAATGATCTATAAAACAAACATATAAATTAAAAAGCGTCGGCGCGGTGAGATCCACCGCGCCGACATTTTAGTTTAAACTGCTAAAACAGTTTATCGGTCTATATTATTTTACGTAACCGCTGCATTCCATCTCCCAGAATGTTGTCCAACCTGTTGAACCGTGACTGGGAATTGTGAATCTTATTGCAGTTGCAGAAGCTCCATTAAGATCAAATGTCAACCAGTTCTGGTCGCCGACTACATTTACACGATCATTGAAATCTGCATCGGTTGCATTTATTACAGTAGTCCACTCTCCGTCAACAAGAACATCGATCTGAAGTCCGGTTCCAAATTGTGTAAAACCTGATTTATTGTAATCATAAAGAAGAACTCTGAATTCGTGCAATTCGCATTCAGCCCCAAGATCGACAGTTGCTTCAACCTTTCCGCCATTCTTCTTGCTTGAGAATCTTGAAGCAAGATCTCCGTCATTGATCTTGTTATAACCAAATGATGCGCTGTAAATATTGCCAGCTGCGTCCTCTGAAGGAGTTAATGCTTTGCCGGGAAGCAAATTATCATACCAGATAGGATCGGGAGCTGATTCTGCCTTAGCGCTGCATTCTATTTCCTCGAATGAAATGCCGTCACTTGATACTGCACCTGAAATATAGAATCTTACCTTTTCAGCAACAACGCCGTCCAAATTGAATTCCAGATAATCATTGTATTCACCTTCCACAATCACGAGATGCTCGCATACGCTTGCATTGTCGGGACAGAAAACAACATCCTTCCACTCACCGTCTGCATAAACCTGAATAAGAATATCAGTACCAACGCTTGCCTTCTTTTTGTCCTCAGCTCTTCCTGCGGGCTCGTAGATATAGAACTTCAAGCTATTGAGCACGGTCGCGCCTCCAAGATCCAATGTAGAATCCATAAACGCAGAGATGCTCATTTTGGTTGAAAATCTTCCGGGAGCGTTATCAGCATTTCTGATACCGTCTGTAAGATCCTCATATCCGCCGCCCTTCCACCAGCTTGCTGCCAGAACCTCTGCCCTTGCAGCATCGGTAGGAACAAATTCCTTGCCTGCGAATATATTAGCTACGTCCGTAAAGCTCTCGGAGGAAACCTTAGTAAGTCCGCATACCTCGCACGTAACCGTTGTTTTGCCGTTTTCCGTTACACCTGCATCCCATGTGTGAGCGCCATTAGAATTAATAACCTGCTGCTCTTTAAGAACCTCACCACATACTGTGCACTTTACACCGTCAGTTAAACCGGACTGAAGGCAGGTCGCCTCTTTACCGGGAATAATTTCTTCTGTATGAACATGCTCAACAAGCAACGCACCGCTACACTCGATCTCCTGGAATGTGATACCGGTTGTAGCTATAGCACCTGAAATATAAAATCTTATTTTTTCAGCAACTATTCCATCAAATGCGAACTCCAGATAATCGTTATCTAAGCCATCAACAACAGTAAGATGTTCACTCAAGCTTGCATTATCCTTGCAGTAAAATGCGTCATACCATTTACCGTCAGAGTAAACCTGAATAAGAATATCTCTACCTATATCTGCCTTTTTGCTTTCAAGAGTCTTGCTGTCCGATCTATCGTAGAGATAGAATCTTAACGTATCAAGCATATAGGATTCACCAAGATCTATGGTAGCATCCATAAATGCTGTCGTGTTATTCAACAGGGTGGAGAATCTTCCCTCCTGCTCCAGGTTTCTGATGCCGTCCGTAAGCTTATCGTATCCTCCGCCTGCAAACCAACCTGCTATCAATACCTGTGCCTGTGCTTCGGGAGTACCTACAAATTGCTTATTATTAAATATATTTTCTGCGTTTTCAAGCTCGTTTGATACGACCTTGCATATACCGCAAACCTCACAGGTATGTGTTACCTTATTTACAGAATCCACACCTGCATCCCACTTGTGACCGTTTGCGGGTACGTTCTCCTGAGGTACTGTTACCGTACCGCATACTGAGCATTTCTTACCCTCTGTAAGACCTGTTGCCGTACAATTTGCAGATACTGCGGGAATAGCTTCTTCTGTATGAGGAAGCATTTCCGTTTCTTCCTGCGCTACGAGAGTTTCACCGCATACTGCACATTTCTTACCCTCTGTAAGACCTTTGCTTGTACATGTTGCAGATACGCCGGGAACGATTTCCTCTGTATGAGGAAGCTTTTGAACGGGTTTTGTTTCTCTGCTGATCTCCTCACCGCATTTGGAACACTTGATTACGCTATCGTAAGAGCCCTCCGCTGTGCAGGTAGGTGCCTTTTCGTTATCTCTTACAGCCTCTGCAGGAGTATGCTCTGTACATATATTTGTTTTACAAATATCGCACTTATAGTCGCCGTTGTCGTCCTTATGTCCGCTTGAAGGGATAACGTCCGTGTATGTATCTCCGCAATTACACGTATATGTTTTAATACCCGTTTCTGTGCAGGTAGGTGCCTTTGTTTCTTCGCCTATATAAGAATGCTTGGAAGCTTCCTTCTGACATCCATAGTCGCAAAGGTGATCTTTATCTGTGTCAACATCACTGTGTACGCCCTGATATACGTCACATCCGTTGTCACAAACGTGGTCGGTGTTCTCGTCCTTATGAACAAGTGCATCGATATCCTCTGTATAGCTGCCGCCGCAATTACATGTAAATGTTCTTACACCCTTTACTTCACATTTCGGCTCGGTAGTTACTACGCCCTCACCGTAATCGTGATCGGATGCAGGCTGATTACAGTAATCACAAAGGTGATCCTTGTCAGTTGTAACATCGCTGTGCTCGCCCTGATATACGTCACATCCGTTGTCACAAACGTGGTCTGTGTTCTCGTCCTTATGTCCGAGAGGATCAATAGTTGTTTGCACTACAAGAACTTCGCCGCAAACAGAGCATTTTTTGCAGTCTGTACTTCCTGATGATGTACATGTGGGCGCCTCTCCTTTTACTGTTTCTTCAGTGTGTCCCAAGGGCTCGCCTTCGGTCATGCCACATTCAGAACAGGTTTTTGGTGTTGTACAGTCAGCATCTACCCATGTATGCTCATGCAACAAATCACAAGAGCTCAATGCCATGATAAATACACAAAGTACTGCGATCAACAACACGATACTTTTGGTTTTCATAATTATTCTCCTTTTTTCATTTTTTATAATCCGCACGAAAGGATATATTGGGATATCCTTTCGTGAATTATCTGTTTTATTCTGCAGCTCCAACCGGCTTTGCGCTGCATTCTATCTCCTGGAATGAAATACCATCGCTTGATGCAGGACCCGAGATATAAAACCTAACCTTTTCAGCAACAGCTCCATTGAGATCAAACTCCAAGTAATCGTTTGCAAGTCCTTCAACGATCACCAGATGCTCGCACAAGCTTGCATTATCAGCACAGGATATCAAATCGATCCATTCGCCGTTTGCGTATATCTGGATCAGCATATCCTTACCAACACTTGCCTTTTTGGATGCTTCGGTGCTCTTGCTTGCATCATAAATATAAAATCTTAACGTGTCGAGCGCGTATGCCTGACCAAGATCTATAGTAGCATCCATAAATACATTAGTGTTGTTCATCCAAGTGGCGAATCTTCCCACCTGGTCCTCTGTTTTGATGCCGTCCGTAAGCTTATCGTATCCGCCGCCGGCAAACCAGCCTGCTATCAATACCTGCTCCTGTGCAGCATTAGTAGGAACAAACTGCTTATTCTTAAATACGTTTTCGATAATGCTTGGATCCGCTATGGGACCGTCATTTGCTGAAGAATCAACCGCCGTAGAAGTTACTCCATAGCACTCCATCTCATAGAGGGTGGTCCAACCGCTTTCCGTCTGACCGGGTATGGTAAACATAACCTTGCTTGCATAAACGTCAGCCATGTCAAATATCAACCAGTCTCCGACACCGCAGGGATTGTCAACAAGATACTGCTGCAAATCATCAATCGTCTCGCAATTCACTACGGTTGTCCAGGCTCCGTCAAAATAGACCTGAATCTTAAGACCCGTACCGAATTTGCTCAATCCGTCCTTGTAAAGATAAATCTTAAATTCGGACAGGTTGTACACAGCTCCGAGATTCAAGGTCGCTTCTACCTTGCCGCCGTTCAGCTTGCTTGAATATCTTCCTGAGGCTTCTTCGTAAATAATACCGTCGGTAAGCGTCTGATAACCGTAAGCAGTCTGGTACATATTACCTGATGCGCTGCTCGAAGGAACAAAGGCCTTGCCGTCAAATACGTTAACGTATTCGATCTTTTCCTCACTTACTAAGCTGCCCGACAATGTGATCTCTCCTAAGTTAACCGTGCCGGAAGCGGTAATTCTCACCTTATTTGCCTTGTCGCCATTTACATCAAATACCAAGCATCCGCCGGAAAGGTATTTATTCGCCTCCTCCTTTGATTTGCAGGAAGCAATAACGTGCCATTCTCCGTTATAAAGTCTTTCTATCTTTAAGCTTTCGGGCACTGATACAGTACCGTCAAAATAGATCCTGAGCTCGTCAAGTGAATAAACACCGCCGATATCGATATTTATCTTAAGAGCTGTGCCAAGATCGGTGTATTCGATCTTCTTACCGTTCAAGATATTGCTTGCATTGTTGCCGGGGGTAAGAGCCACAAGCTCACTTTCTTTACCCGTAAGCGCAGATACAAAGCTTATTGCATAAGATCTTGATGCATCATAAGTAGCAGCTATACTAAGACCTGACGCCTCTTTAACAAGACTGTATTCGCCGCCGTTTAACGATTTTGAATATAAGCGGATCTTGCCCGCAACTCCGTTATCAGCCGCCTTAACGTTCAACTTACCGTCTTCAACCGACCAGATAACAGATTCAAATTCAAAATCCAAAGAGATGGGGTTGGAATAGCAAAGAGTCCTCTTACTCTCCGCACCGTCATTATTCACAGCGGTAACGGCAAAGGTCTTTCTTACATTTTCCTTACCTTCTTCTGTCTTAAGTCTGAACGATGCTTCAGTAGTGCTGCCTACAAAAGTGTAGCAAGGATCGTTCTCGTAAGCCACATATACGTTATATCCTTTCGCACCGTCCACAGCTGTCCAGCTGAGATCAAATGTACCAAGATTTACTCTTGCAAAGCTGATATCCGCGGGCTTTTCTACAGCTGCGATCTTTCCGAAGCCGGTGATATAATATCTCTCTCCCTTTACGGTATCAAACGATATTATGCTTCCGTTAAGCTCACAATCGACCTTGTCGCCCTTGGAATTATATACAGCAACATCGGCAAAGCCGGGATATTTAACGGATACTCTGCCTCCCTTGTTCGAAAGGAGGTTGATCTTATTTGCAACACCGTTTTCCCAAGAAACACTAACTTCATAGTTGCCTCTTGCTACCAATCCTGTATATGTACCCGTGTGCCACTCTGCAGGAAGCGCGGGAAGTATTTCAACGAATTCCTCATCACTCTGGAGAAGCATCTCCGCGATAGCCGCGGTAGTACCGCTGCTCGCCTCGATCTGGAAGATCTTTCCGCAAACCATTAAAAGGTTCTCCAGCGTAGAGTTTCTCAGATTGCCCTCAAGCATATCAAGTGCCAGATCGCCTTCGCCGGCTCTTGCATACATTGCCTGCTTATGCGCCCAAGCCCAAGCAACTATACTTGCTTCATTAGTTGCGGTAGTTCCGTTGGGCCAATCCGTAAGTCCGTTATTTCTGCCTGCAAGCGAAACCAGCGCCGCATCCATCCAAGCGTCCGTTCCCGAATTGATAACGTTACCGGGATACAAGCCTACAAGCTGAGAAATATGTCTGTGGTTGGGATTGCCGAGCGAACCGTAATAATCTTCCTCGCGGAATTCCTTTATCTGTCCCGACAAGCCAACGTTGATAGGATCGTATTTATCAATCTGCTCCATTATGGTGCTAAGTATCGAATAATCCTCGGATGAAAGCAATTCACTGTCGGTAAGATCAATACCAAGCTCCTTTGCGCATTGAAGTGCGCCGTAATTGTTTATATAAGCCAGAGTCTGCGCGTAAGCAGTACCTGTTGTATAATACCAAGCACCGTCAACATACATTTCGGGTGAATCGCAATATTCTACCAAATATTTACCGTCATATTCCTTAACGCATTTGGTAACGAATCTTGCAGCATTAGCCAACACATCATATACGACCTGAAGCACCTTTTCGTCCTTGGTGTACTCATAATAATCGTAGAACAGCTGAGTCAAAAGACCAAGGTTTCCGCAGGAACGGTCGCTGCTGATAAAGAACGGATTACCGGAAACGCCCATAGTCCAACCGTTTCCGCCATCCTTGTTGTAAACACCCGGATTATGTGTAGCTATCACATTATCCGCATTCTTCTCTGCGATATTTATATACGCGTTATTATAATCAACATAGGGGATGAAGGTTTCCGCAAGGTTAGTACTGAAAACGTGCCAATAGTTCATTTGAATATTGATATTGCTCCAATATCCGCTTGTCCACGCAGGAACGTTATAGCAGTTCCAAACACCCTGTAGATTTGCAGGGAGAGATCCTTCCCTTGATGAAGCTATTATCAAATATCTGCCGTATTGGAATAACAGCGTATCGAGATAGTTACTGTGTACACCTGCATTATATCTTTCCAAAAGCTTATCCGTAGTAACAGAGTAATCTGCAGGATCGCAATTAAGATCGAGATCTACCCTTCCGAACAAGCTCTGATAATCGCTGAGATGTCTTTCTTTCAAATAGTCATAAGCCTCTTCAAAAGCCATTTCATCTATTTCATCAGTCACGTAATAGAGCTGTCCCTTTATCTTTTTGCGTGTATCCTCAAGATTTGTGGTAGCAGTTTGCTTGATATGACTGTACTGACCGTTGGCAAAGTTCTCTTCGCAAAGCTCATAGTCAGTTCCATATGTAGCCACAATGATCGCGCTTGTAGCGTCCTCTACCCTGATAACACCATCCACATCCGTGATCACCTTGCCGTCGGAGTCGGTATAGGTGTGTTCGACTGTATCTGCCACCATCGTTCCGCCGTTTGTATATACGCGATAGTATCCTGCGAAATCAACACCGTAATAGCCAAGAGTTCCGCTAAGCTCTATACAGCCAATACCGTATTCAATACTTGAAACCACAGTTCCCTTCTTTGACAACCCGTCACCCGCAGTATCCATATAGCTTTGCTCAAACGGGATAGTGGGGCGAAGTGTAAATGAAAGAGGGCCGTCCTGCGCATCAAGTCTTATAACAAGCACCTGGTCGGGATAAGAAACGAAGTATTCTCTTGAGTATGATGCACCGTCATAATCATAGGTCGTAGAAGCTATGGATGTTCTAAGATCGAGAGATCTCTGATAGTTACTTACATCCGATGATACGTGATCAAAATCAATATAGGTCTCTGAAAAATTGTTGAGACCCGCAACTTCGGGCCATGATGTAACACCGTTCACGACCTGTACCTTTTGCCACGGATTAGCCAAGGTCTTTTCGCTTATCTGTATTCTTTCGGTCTCAACACGTCCAAATACATTAGCGCCGAAATAACCGTTACCCAAGGGGATGGACCAGTTCTGCCAACCGATATCCTGTCCCGCCATCATCGTTGCCTTAGGAGAGCCTTCGTTTATAAAAGGTGCTTCTTCGTCATACCATAACTTCAACGGTATATTTTTAGCATTTACCGCATATTTATCCACTTTAACTCCTCCATTTCCGTGATTTGGCAACGGACATGCCACCAAACACAACATTAACAACAGACATAAAGCCATTATTAACGATTGTTTCATTCTTTTCATCGCTATTTCCCCTTTCCAAAATATATAATATTTTTCAAGAACACAAGACAACAGATCTGACAATCTGACAGTCATTTTTCCGTTTTTTATACACTAGCAGACGGGCATCTGCCTGTCCGCACAAAGACATGCCTTTATGAAAAGAAAAATTATTATAGATATACTTGATTATACGACAGATTTGTGATATAATCAATGTATAAAGTACAAAGTTCATTGTAAAATCGTTCATTTATTATACACTTTCACAATATTACACAAAATTATACGCATCAATTTGTGCAATTTGTTATATTAACTTTTACCTTTTCAAACGATTTATACAAGCTGCAAAGGAGTATATGCATGAGTGCAAACAGATTAGCAAATCATGATCATTATTATTACACCCACTCGGATTTTTTTAACAACTCATTGGATCTGGTCCATGCATTTTTGATGAGGGATTATGAAATAGGAATGCACGAGCAGGAGTTTTATGAGATCAATATCGTCACGAAGGGCAACGGCATCCATTATATAGACAATAGCTGTGTCAACGCAAGCATGGGCGATGTCTTTATTATTCCTCCGAAAATCGGACACGGATACGTCGGCGGAAAAGATTTTGACGTTTTTCACGTTATCCTCAGCGACAGCTTTATGAATAAATACATAGCCGATCTGCAGCAGCTCCCCTCATTTTATACTCTTTTCGGAGCAGAACCGTTGATGAGAGGAAAAACGGTCTCTTCTTTGCATCTCACTCTCCCACGCGAGGAGCTTGAAACCACATTAAAGATCTTGAATGAAATTGAGTATTACAAAAAATATAACGATCCCGTTGAATCCATGCTCAGAAACAGCTTTGCGATGGTCTCTATCGGTCTTTTGTGTAACGCTTACAGTACAAGCTACCCTAATGGCGATCCGCTTTTGGGCCAAGACCGTGCTTTAATGGAATCCATCTCTTTTATACACGAGCATTATTTTGAAAAGATCACCATAGAGGATCTGACACGTATAGCGCACATGTCAAGATCTTCGTACATTAAAAAATTCAAAATGATATGTAAAATGCCGCCATCCGCTTATATCACAAAAATAAGGACGGAATCAGCCACGGTTATGCTTTTATCCACTGACATCTCCATTTCTGAGATTGCGGTACGCACTGGCTTTTATGATGCTTCTCACTTCATTAAGGCATTTGAAGGCATATATTCCAAATCTCCCGTTGCTTACAGAAACGAAAATGCCCAAGCCTCGCTCCACACAGCTCCTTCCTCAAAATAGTAGCAGACCTTATATCCGGTTTTCTGTGCTAAGACTCGGATAGTGAAGCTTGTAATAGAACCTGCTTAGAATCACATTCTCCGCAAAAAAAGGACACCAATCGGTGTCCTTCTGTTTTTATTGTTTTGTCCATCTATATACTCTTGTTTCATAGGGCTTAAGGGTTGTGCCATCGAGCTTATCGTAGTTGGAGAGCAAAAGCTCTGCGCTTGCAAGATCAAAGCCTGCGGGAACTCTCCATTTCTTTGTCTTTTCTGTAAATGAGCAAACTATAAGAAGCTTTTCCTTATCATCCTCACGGGAATAAGTATAAAGAGAAGATGAAAGCCTGCCATATTCCTTGTAGCTTCCGTGTCTCACGCTTGAAAGCTCCTTGCGAAGCTTGATAGCACGGCGGTAGAAGTTGAGAACGGAATCCTCATCCTTTTCCTGATCGGCAACGTTGATCTGCTTGTAGTTTTCGTTAACGTAGAACCAAGGCGTGCCGGTAGTAAAGCCGGCATTCTCCTCTGCACTCCACTGAACGGGAGTACGGGCAGAATCGCGTGAGCCGTGCCATAATCTCTGCAAGCGCTTTTCGGGAGATTTCTTTGTAGCAACGTTAAAATACTGCCAGCGCGTCTGAACATCCTCGTACATTTCGGGATCACTCGGATACCAGTTAGTCATACCTATCTCCTGTCCCTGATAGATAAAGGGAGTTCCCTTTTGGAAAAGATAGGATACCGCAAGCATCTTTCCGCTTTCCTTTTGGAATTTTTCGCTTCCGTAGCGGGAGACCATTCTCGGATGGTCGTGGTTCTCAATGTAGAGCATATTCCAGCCCTTGCCGTCAAGCTTGTCCTGCCATTTTGTATAGGTCCTTTTTAACTTACGAAGGTTAAAGGGCATATGGTAATAGTCACTCATAAAGCTATCAGCCTCCTGAGTGGCGAACTGAATGAACATATCAAGCACGGGTGCGTTATTCTCGTCAATGTATTCAAGAGCCTTCTTTGGCGTTACAAGGGGGGATTCCGCAAGCGTCATACAATCATATTTTGAAAATACGTCGCGGTGAAATTCCTCGAGATACTCGTGAAGATGAGGGCCGTGGTTAAACATAAAGATACCCTTCGATGCAGGCATATAGTTATCGTTCGGCAGACCCTCGGGCTTTGAAATAAATGTGATAACGTCCTCTCTGAAGCCGTCAACGCCCATATCGAGCCAGAAGCGGAGTATCTTTTTGACCTCCTCGCGCACAAGGGGATTATCCATATTGAGATCCGCCTGCTGGATAGCAAAAAGATGCATATAATATTCCTGACGCACCTCATCCCAAGCCCAAGCCTTTCCCTCAAAGAGAGAATCCCAGTTATTTGGAAGCTTGCCGCCGGGCTTTGCGGGACGCCAGATATAGTAATCGGTATAGGGGTCTATTCTCTGACGACTCTTCTGAAACCACTCGTGCTGATCGCTCGTGTGATTTACAACAAGGTCCATAATTACCTTCATTCCGCGCTCGTGCGCGCCGTCAAGGACCTTCTTGAATGCCTCCATACCGCCAAATTCTTCGGCGATATCGTAATAATCTGAAATATCGTATCCGCAATCCACTCCGGGAGAAGGATAGAGCGGCGAAAACCAGATGCCGTCACAACCGAGTGACTTTATATAATCGAGCTTTTCATAAACACCGTACAGGTCTCCCATTCCGTCCCCGTCTCCGTCCTTGAACGATCGGGGCCATATCTGATAGAACACCATATCCTTATACCATCTTTGCTTTTTCATAAATATCTCCTTAAAGTGTATTTGCAAGATCTTATAAGCCTATTCTATCAAAAACAGTCCGCGTTGTCAATCACTAAGTAGCATTATCCTCGCTTTTTATCATATTATTTTGCAATCTCGAATATATTTTTATCAAAAAGCAAAGGAGCGAAATATATGAACAGTAATAAAGATAACGCGGGCTATTTTTCGGGGATGCCCGTTTATGACGGCAGGCTTACCGCCGATCTTAATTCCGATTTTACCCTACCCGATTATCAGAGTGAGATACGCCGCCTTCTCGGCGTGAGAGCGCAAATAGCTCCGGAGGGTGAGTATCTGGGTAACGGGAACGCGGAGCTTTCGGGAAAGGTAATTTACAAGGCAACGTACGTGGGAGCTGACGGAGAGCTTTACTGCGTGCCGCTTTCGGAGAGCTACTCGTTCTCACTTCCCTTTGATCTCACCTCCCACGCGGTAAGCGTTGATGACGTGACCGTATTTTCTCAGATACGGAGCGAAAGCGTCAGCGCGCGCGTTTTGGGTCCGCGCAAGCTCAGTGTCAAATCAAAGCTGAGCTGCAAGGCGTTAGCTTTGACGCCAATGCTTCACACACCCGAAGCCTCGGGAGCGATCCCTCAAAGCTCTCTTGAGCATCTGATGGGTGAAGCGGATTCTCTCGTGCCCAAAAGACTCCGCTTAGAGCCTCTGACCCTGAATGATACACTTCCTCTCGATCAATCCGCGGACAATGTAAGAGCGGTAACGTGTGACAGTGTTGCAATCGTAAACGATTGCTCCGCATCCGGAGGACGCGTGCGTGTTTCGGGTGAGGTGATACTTAAGATACTCTACTGTAACGACGCAGAAAGCGATTATCCTCTGTGCGCTACGCGAAAGCTCCCCTTTTCCGCCTCCGCCTATTGTGAGGATGCCGACACGGATTGTGATGTAAGCGCGGACGTTTATATCACAGATGAGCAGATATTGGTTGATGATAATGGCATATCCTCCGAGCTTATCCTGTCAGCTTGCGTAAATGTGAGAAAAAATGAACGCGTTCCCTTTGTAGCCGATGCATATTCCACGGATTTTGCCACCGAAAGCATCTTCAAGGACGTACAGGTTATGAGTGCATTAAAATCCGTTAACGGAAATCTGACACAAAACGAGCTTCGTTCTCTTGATGAGCTTAAGCTTCCACACGATTTTAAGATAATAGACGTGTTTGCAAGAGCAAGAGCTGATGAGCTTTTGACTAGTGAGAGTGGCAGACTCTCGCTCTGCGGTGAATGCACCTACTTCGTGCTCTGCTTCTGTGATGACGAATATCTTGTAAAGGAGCTGAGCTTCCCCTTCCGATACGAGCTTGACAGCAGATATACCGCCGATACCGACAATGAGCTTCACTACTGTGCGGATGCGTGTGCTGTATCTGCGCGTGCAAGGCACGATGGAGAAAGACTGTTTATAGACGGCGAGCTTAATATCCGCATAAGTCTCGAAAAGAAGAAATGCTTTCAAATGCTCAGCAAAATAAGCGCGGGCGAAAGACTGGTAAAGAGCAGCGGCGCGATGACCCTCTGCTATCCCGACAGGGGAGAATCCCTCTGGAGCGTTGCAAAGCGCTACGGTGAGCCCATTAGCAAGCTCAAAAAGCAGAATTCCCTGGCCGATAACGATATTTCGAAGAAAAAATACCTCGTTATATAAAAAAGAAAAAGCCGATCAGTCGGCTTTTTCTTTTTTTCTTAATCTTTGGCAATACTGCGTGCAAAGCTTGTCAGTACATTCCGAGCATTTAAGAGCCATATTTGAGTTCTCCCAGAATCTTTCGGGATGAAGGTATATCTGAAGCTCCCAAACGACGATATCGATCAACGAAAGCACAAGGAGGGATACGGAGAAAAAGCTTCCCACCATAAGCATTGGCGTAAACATCATCATATGGTCCCAGTTGAATATTCTGCAGGTCGTACAGCACTTGTTTCCAAGCATAAGCCTGAAGGGACACCATATAAGTACACAGATAAGGTCGCACACGTAAAACGCAATACTTATAAGGAAGAGATGCTTGTTATCAAGCACCTTGAAGTGTCTGAGCGCGCTGATGAGAGCAATGAACGAAGCCCAAAGAGCCATCACCTTGCCCGCTGCCTTATTGGTCTTTTTAATATAATCCTTAAGCTTGTCCCAATCGATAAGCTTATGTATAGCCGTTTTGAACTTTTCCTTAAACTGCTTTTGAGAACCAAGCGCAATATTCTTTACAGGAAAAAGCTGACTTACCATATCGTAAACCCAAGCTCCCCACAAAATGTGAAACACGGAAAATTTCTTAAAGAAATTCCAACCCTCCACGACCTCAAACTGTCCCGGGGCGTAAAAATATAGAATTATACTAGCAATCAGTATGGTTATCCTTATTCCGAGCTTTTTAAAATATACTTTCCTTATTTTAGACATCAATGCTACCTTTCATTAATAAATTGACATATATCTATAATATTATACACTAATTTTTCTCCTTGCGCAAGTACCTCGATCAACAAAATTGGCTATAAAATAAAAAATACCGCCGCATTTAGCGGCGGTATAGATCAATAATTTATTTGGAGAAAAACTCTACTACATCCGAAGCAAGCTTATCGGGGCAATCCACCATTGGCGAGTGACCGCAATTTGGATAAGGAAGAAGTGTTGCAAGCTCGCCGAGCGCATTGTAGTTATCCATTACCATATATGCGGGAACAACGATGTCCTTCTCTGCCATTGTGAGCGCAACGGGACATTTGATATTGTGTATGGATCCGTCGCCCTTGCCGTAAGGAGTAAATTCATCACTCATATTGAGATTTGCAAGAGCCCAGTCGAGATCGACAAGGTTTCTCTGCTTTAAGGTCTCTGCCATCCAGCGATCGTTATCCTCGCGGGAGGGCTTATTTACCGTGTAGATGGTAGCATCCCAAATAGCAGTCATAGTAGCCGCGTCACCCTTTTCAAAGCAGGCAAGTGCGGGAGCTACCTGAATAGGATCGGCACCCATCTCCTCCTTGCTTGAATAAGGCTCGCCCGTTGATTTGAAGTTCTCCTTCTTGAAAACGGGATATCCCTTAAGTCCCGCGCCCTCAATATCAAAGAATTTCTTAATCTTCTCGGGATATTTCGCGCAGAGCTTGAGCGAAACGCCTCCGCCGTTTGACCAACCTACAAGATAAACGCTTCCAAGACCCAATGCGTCGATAAAGAGCGCAACGTCATCCGCAAGTTCCTCAAGAGTATCGAATCTCTCGTTATAGCTCGAATCTCCAAATCCGCGAAGATCCACCGCTACGCATCTGTATTTGTCGCAGATCCTATCAATAAGGGGCTCGTAGTGAACTGAGCTGGACATATTTCCGTGTACCATAAGTACAACGTCGCCCTCTCCTCTGTCAAGATATGCTAAGGTTTCTTTACCAATGGATATGTATTTCTTTTCCATATTAATTCTCCTTAATAGAATTATATCTGCACGGGTTCATCGTCAAGATTTACAAAGCCGAGCGTTAGGGTGAGAAACGCCGCAGGGTCCTCGTACATACTCGCGTGGCCCGAGCCGTTTATTGTTACATAGGTGCTTCCCTTTATCCTCTCGTGAAGTAGGATCTGCTCAGTGGGAGGAACGAGTCCGTCCTCCGAGCAGGAGATTATTAGAGTGGGGCAGCTTATCTCGTGAACGCGATCCATATAATTGTAGTCCCTTGAGCTGTCCGTGAGCCTTATAAGAGCCTCAAGAACTGCGGGATTTGAAAAATACGGGATGAGCGTTCCCTCGCGTCTATCCATCCAAGCAGCTTCTCTTTCATAAAACTCCGTTGAATAGATAACGGGAATGGTAGTAAGATAATATGCAAGTCCGTCGCCCGTTCTTGCCACGGCATTCCAACCGTCACCGATCTTGCGGAGCCAATCGCTCGTTCTTGCGCAGGTATTGGCAAGCACAAGTCTGCGAACGTATTCCGGATGCTCTACCGCGTACTGCACAGCTACCTCACCGCCATAGGATATACCCATAATATTATATCTTTCGTATGGCAAAAGCTTAAAAATCGCGTGAAGTAATCTCACCTGTATAGCGTGCGTATAGCTCTCGGTCATGCGGGAGCTTTGTCCCTGATCGAGAAAGTCAACGAGTATGACGGTATTGAATTTTGTAAGGTTCTTCATAAGAGGCTTCCAGCTGTTCGTGGACATCATTATACCGTTGAGTATAACTAGCGGTTCACCGCTCTCTCCGTGCACCTCGTAATAGACCTTTTTGCCTTCAAAATCGAAAAATGCCATAATACTTCCTCTTAACCCTTGATTATACCAAGAGCTACCGCATCCTTAGTGAGCTGCTCTCTGAAATCGGGATGAGCAACGGATATGATAAGTCTTGCTCTGTCAGCCATTGACGTACCGCGAAGACATACAGCGCCGTACTCGGTAACGAGCCAGTCGATATCGTTTCTGGAAAGAGAAACAGCCGCGCCAGCCTTAAGAGTGGGAACTATCTTTGAGGTCTCAACTCTCTCACCGGTAGCCTTGTTCTTTACCATAGCTGTGGAGTAAAGAGCGATGATGGATCTGCCGTTTCTTGACTTCTGAGCGCCGATAGCCGTGTCAGCCTGTCCGCCCGTACCGGAGAACTGAACGTGACCTATGGATTCGGAGCAGCACTGACCGAAGAGGTCGATCTCAATAGTGGAGTTGATGGACACCTGATTGTCATTCTGTGAAATGGTGTGAGGATCGTTGACCCAAGCGCCGTCGCGTATCTCAACCGCAGGATTATCGTCGATAAAGTCGTAAAGCTCCTTAGTACCCATAGCGAAGGCAGCAACCATCTTACCTTGATTTATCTGCTTGTTCTTACCTGTGATAACGCCCGCCTTTGCAAGCTTAACCATACCGCTCGTAAGCATCTCGGTGTGTACACCAAGATCCTTCTTATCCATAAGGGATGCCGCAACCGCGTTGGGAATTCCACCGATACCGAGCTGGATGCAGTCACCATCGTGGATCATATCGGCAATATACTTACCGATTATCATATCCTTCTCGTTGGGCTCTGCGTCAGCGATCTCGGGCATGGGATAATCACACTCAACAACGTAGTCGATATCGTTCAAATGGAGCTGAACGTCGCCGAAGGTTCTGGGAGCATTGGGGTTGATCTCAAGAATTACGGTCTTTGCCTCTCTTATCATAGCAAGCTCGTATGTATTTGAAAGAGAAAGCGATACGTAGCCGTGCTTATCGGGCATTGACGCGATACCAACGTAGATATCGGGCTTGCGATGGCAAAGACGCTTGAAGGATGCAAGGTGAAGGTGGTTGTAAATAAAGCTTACGTTTCCGTTAGCCTGAGCCTTTCTGAGCGCAGGGGTATAGAACCAGCTGTCTATCTGGAAGGTGTCGGCATAAGCGGGATTTACCATAAACTCGTAAGCTCCCATGGGAAGACAGTTGCTAACAAGCACGTCCTTAACGCTTCCCGCAATTGTGTGAAGATTCGTCATGAATTCTCTGCCCTCTGCAGAGCCAAGACCTGTTACGATGTAGTCGCCGTCGCGCACGAGAGCAAGAGCTTCATTGATAGATACGTATTTTGCCATAGTTTTTTTCTCCTTTTCAGGTTTATTTGAATTTTATTTTTAAGTAAATTAAATTTATATAAATCGCTTGCGCGAATTGTTTGCAAATTCAGAAAATATATAGTTTTTATTGTTTTTTATATATAGTTTTCGCGATGAAGGGCAAATGCCCTTCATCGCTTTTTTCAGTTAGCTATTGAAATAGCTTAAAAACAGATGGAAATCTAATTACTGAATGGAGCCTTCAAGTGTAGCAAGACCTGTGATTCCACGGTAAACTTCACCTACACCAAAGTTTGCCTTTGTATACTTGTTAAGAGCAAGTGCATCTATACCAAGTCTCTGGCCGTTTTCATAGCTTACGCTTGTTCCCATAGGAACGTTCATAGGAGCCTCTTCCATAGCGTCGATGAAAGCTTCCCATGTAAGTGTCTTGCCGCTCATACGATCAAGACCCTGGCAGAATACGTTAGCAGAAACGTAACCAGCCATTGCATAAGAGTTAAGGTAGTTTGCGCTTACACCGTCAGCTGCCCAATCATAACCGCCAAGAAGACCCGCTGCTACAGCATCATCCTCAAGCTTGATGAGTGTCTCACCGTTGTGCTTAGCATAGAGAGTCATAATTCTTGCGAATTCAGCAAAATCATTCCAACCCTTGAAGGATGTGTCGGGAGCAGAACCTGTTACGAGCCATGCACCTGCATAAATGTTACGTGTGTCATTGATAGCACCGGAAAGAACAAGACCACCCATTGTACCGTAGTTTGCACTTACGTAGGATGTGATGATGTTAACGTTCTCGTACTGAGCTGTTACGAATGTGTTAGCGATATTTACGAAGGGAGCCTGGTTAGCAGCGATGATAACAACGTCACATCCTGCATTCTTAAGAGCTGTAACTGCTGCTGAATAGTCAGTAGCATCTGCAGCAACTTCCTGAAGCTCGAATGTCTTACCAAGCTTCTGAGCCTCGATCTTGATACCGTTAAGCATACCCTTACCAGCCTCGTCAGTTGTAGCGATAACGCCTACCTTAGAGCCTGCGAGACCGCCTACTTCAACAGAAGCGAATGCTGTTGCGAGCATGGACTGACCCTCTGTATCGTAGATGGGCTGTACTGTCATAATGTTTCTCTCTGTGTTGTAAAGATCGGAAACACCACATACACCGTAAACCATAGGAATACCGTTTTCCTGAAGGTAGTCAACAGTTGCACCAACTGTGTTGGTACCGAAGTGACCAACAAGAGCGAAAACCTTATCCTCTTCAACGAGCTTCTTGGTATATGTCATACCAGCAGTGCCGTCAAAGCCATCGTCATAGTGATGGAATTCGATTGTGTACTTATTGCCGTCAGCATCCTTGTAGCCTTCGGTCTGAGTTGTGTAGTACCAGAAATATGCTTCCTGAGCATAGTTGAAGGGTACACCAACAGTAGCGAATGCGCCGGAGGTTGCAGCTGTGTTACCAACATGGATAACGTGGTTCTCGGAGTCGATACCCTGAGATGCAGTTGCGGGCTGAGGACAACCAACTACTGCAAGTGCCATGCATGCTACGAGAGCAAGAGCGATGACGAGTTTGAGAGTTTTTTTCATAATTATTCTCCTTTTGTTTTGATTTATGTTAAAGCTTGTGCTTTAATCATCTTTTTTGTCGCCGCCAAGGTAGGCGTCGATAAGCTTTTTGTTTGTGATGAGCTCACTTGCAGGTCCTTCAAGACCGATCTTACCAAGCTCTAAAACGTATGCATAGTCAGCGATCTTTAAGGTCTGAAGAGCATTCTGCTCTACAATAAGTATTGTTGTTCCCTCGTCACGAATCTTTTTAAATGCCTTGAATATCTCATCAATGATGAGGGGAGCAAGTCCCAGCGAAGGCTCATCCAAGAGCAAAATTTTAGGATTGGACATAAGCGCGCGTCCGATAGCAACCATCTGCTGCTCGCCGCCGGAAAGTGTGTTAGCGGTCTGAGATTTTCTTTCCTCAAGAATTGGGAAAAGCTTATAAACTCTTTCAAAATTTTCCTTAAGCTGCTGCTTAGCGGAAATTTTTACTCCGTTAACAACCTTTGTCTTAAGACCGTAAGCTCCGATCTTAAGATTTTCTTCAACGGTAAGCTCGGAAAACAGAAGTCTTCCCTCGGGTGACTGTGTAACGCCCGCCTTTGCGATCTTATACGTAGGCAAGCCGCCTACCTCCTTACCCTCAAGCAATACAGATCCGCTATCCGGCTTGATTGCACCTGAAACAGTACGAAGAGTGGTGGTTTTGCCCGCGCCGTTAGAACCGAGGAGCGCAACTATCTGTCCCTGCTCTACTTTAATATTTATTCCCTTAAGAGCTGTAATAAAGCCATAAGAAACCTTTAAATCTTTAATTTCTAACAGTGCCATTATTCCCCTCCCGAGCCTAAGTAGGCCTCTTGTACCTCTTTGCTTGCCTGAACCTCAGCAGGTGTACCGCACGCAAGCTTTTTACCGAAGGATATTGCGCAAATGTGATCGCAAATGCTCATAACCAAGCTCATATCGTGCTCAACAAGTAATATCGTGCATCCCATATCGGTACGTATTTTATGGATAAGAGCGGCAAGATCGGCAGTTTCGGATTCATTAAGTCCCGCTGCGGGCTCGTCAAGGATGATGAGCTTGGGATTACACATAAGCGCTCTTGCAATTTCTATTCGCTTAAGAACACCGTAAGGCAAGCCCCACGCAAGACGGTCGCGGTATGAATAAAGGTCCATATATTTAAGTATCTTATCCGCTTTTGCTCTCATTATCTGCTCCTCCCTTTTAAGGGCGGGAAGATGGAACATCTGCGTGAAAAGATTACTGTTATAATATCTTGTTGCCGCGATAAGAAGGTTCTCAAGAACCGTAACCTCTTTAACAACCTCGATATTCTGGAAGGTTCTTGAAATACCCTTGAGTACGATATCGTGAACCTTATAATCAGTAAGTGTGATTACCTCGTTTTCGCTGATTGCAAAACGAATTTTTCCCGCGGTGGGCTTATAGAACTGAGTGATGCAGTTAAATACCGTGGTTTTACCCGCACCGTTAGGGCCGATAAGACCGAATATTTCACCTTTTTTAACCTTAAATGAAAGATCATCAACCGCTTTAAGTCCGCCGAAGTACATTTTAAGTCCTTCAATATCAAGAAGAACGTCATCTTCAAGCTTGTCAGAAGATTTAAGCTGACCGTGAAGCTCGGTTATCTTTGATTGAAGCTTGGAAATCTTAGCCTCAATAGATGCCTTTTCCTTTGCCTTTTTACCGTCAAGCTTTACTTTAAGCTCGTTTTCCTTAGCATCAAATTCAGCTTTCAGCTGCTTTGAAAGCTCATTATAAGCCTTATCAGAGGTAGCGGAATTCTTTTGTAAAAATTCTGCCTTTTCAGCCTCTAAACGATCAATGTATTCTTTTCGCTTCGCATTGATAAGAGCTATCTGCTCTTTATTCTTAGCAAGCGCTTCAGAAACATTACCGCCGGCAAAGATTGCCTTTGCCGCGCCGTGATTTGCTTCTCTGTGCTTCATATACGCCTTTACGTCGTATTTCTGAAGCTTTTCCTCAATCACAGCCTGAGCATAGGCTTCTTTATCACAAGCCTCAAAAGCATATTTCTCAAGCTTTTTGTCTGCTTTTTTTATAAAAGCCGACAGAACCTTATCCATTTTTGCCTGATATTTTTCATCAAGATAATCAAGCTCTTCTTGATAAAAATCGAGCTTCTGGCGCAATGACAAGAGCTTATTCTGAACGGAGGAGAGTTTTTTATCCAAGATCTTTGCCATATTTACCCTCCTTCTTCTTTCGAATGAATGCTTCAACTTTGTATTTTACTTCCATCAAAAGCTGTGCAAGACCGCCCGGATAGAACATAATTACTACTACTACCAATATTCCGCAGAACAAAGTAATAAGGGTGGGGTTTTCTCTGAAGAACTCGATGTCCTGCAAGAACATTTTATCAATTCCGTAGATGATAAATGTACCTGCAACTGTTCCCCATATAGACTTCATTCCTCCGATAATTACCGCTCCAAGGATATTAAGCGATGTAGAAAGAGTGAAAAGTGTGCTGGAAGAGTTAGAAACATAGCGGTTGTACAGCATAAAGAGCATTCCCGCTATAGCCGCGTATATAATTGAAATCATAAACGCAAGCAATCTGTATTTCATCAAAGAAATACCAAATGCCTGTGCCGCTGACGTGCTGTTCTTCATAGCAAGCATCGCACGGCCTGTGGGGCTATTCATAATATTATGAGTAATGATCATAAGCAAAAGCATCATTCCAACAATAATATAGAATATGCTTTCCGTTTTGAGTTTCAATGAATCTATGCCAAACAATGTGATTTGTGAACCCTTGATCTTTATAGTATCCACAAGAGCAGCAAGCACTTCTTTAATGATCTGGGAAATACCGAGAGTTACTATAGCAAGATAGATACCCTCTATTCTCAATGAGATATATCCAACGATTGCTCCGACAATAAGCGCAATAACAATGGACATTATGAATGCCACGCCTATTGTAAGTCCCCACTCTGCAAGACAGTAATATGTGCAATATGCACCGATACCAATAAAGCCTGCAGTACCGAGGGAAGCAAGTGCGGAATATCCAAGCAAGAGACAAAAGCCAAGAGATACCACACAGAAAATCAAGGTAGATCCTATAGCATATACAAAGCTTGAGTTTACAAGTCCGGCTGATGACAAAATCTGAGTTACTGTAAGAATAAGCGCAAAAATCACATATCCCACAACGGGGTTTTTGCGAAGCTTATTCAAAAGTGCAAGAGTATTTTCTACACTTCTGCGCTCATTTTCTGCTCTGTAAAGAGGCATGTTTAAATAGTTTCTATTCAATTTATTCATAATCACACCTTCTTAACCATTTTTTTGCCAAACAAGCCATGGGGCTTCCAAAGAACGAGCAGCATTACTATGAAATAAACGATTGCAGGCTTCCAGTTTGAAAGCACCGGAACGTGGATACAAATGCATCCTATAAGAACGTTAAGCATATAAATGATTACCGCTCCGAAAATAGGTCCGTAGAACGTTGCAAATCCACCAAGAATTCCCGCAAGGAATGCGTTTATCTGCGTTGTCGTCATAATATAGCCGCTTGACAATGTTACGTTACCTATATAAAGTGTTGCGGCAACTGCGCCGAAAGAACCTGCAATTCCCCAAGAAACAGCTGTAATTACCTTAGTGTTGATGCCCATCATTCCGGCAACGATCTCGTTACTCGCGGTTGCTCTTACAGAAAGTCCCCATTTTGATTTTTGTAATAAAATGAAAACCGCAACAAGCAATACCACAGTTACTACCAAGGATATTATAGTGTTATACTGAATAAATACGTCTCCAACGGTAATACCCTGTGTGAGATGTATAAACGGCAATACGGGTACGGACTCGAATTGCGCTACCTTGAATACAAAAGGAATAAGTCCGATAAAAATAGAGATAAGTCCCATTGTAATAATCTGTTTTCCAAGCGCATTTACATATCGTCCGTTACGGAAAATAAGCACGTCTATCGCAACACCAACAATAAATGCGACAATTACGCCCACGAAAGCAACTGCCCATAAAGGAAGTCCGTAAACCAATGTAAGCTCTACTGCTACATATGCTCCGATTGCGGAAATAACGCCCTGAGCAAAGTTTGTAGTATAGCTCGTTTTAAATATCAATGTAACCGCAAAGGTCGCAAGAATACCTGCGCACATTGACGGAATTACACCGATCAATATTTGTAAATAAGAAGCAATCGGCATTACTGTTCACCCCACTGAATGATATTTGCCGCCCAGGTATAGCCTATGCCTGCAGCGATCATACATACAGTGTCGCCGTCTTTAACTTTTCCCTCTTTAAGAGCAAGCTCAAGAGAAAGGATCTGGTCGATCTGACCGATATGACCGTAGTCCTCAAGGTAGATTGCCTGATCCTCGCGAAGACCGAGGTCCGAAAGCATTGCCTTGTGGCCACTTCTCTTGATGTGGAGGATAGAAAGATAATCAATATCCTCACGAGTCTTACCGGATTTACGGAGAGCCTCGTCTATGCAGTGATACCAGTTGGGCATTGAAACCGTGTTAAGAAGTCCCTTCATCTTGGGGGAGTCCATAAGACGGAGCATGCCGTATTCCTTATAATTTTCGGGAGTAACGGGCTCAAGGATACCACCCACCTTTGAGCCGCAGGTGTGAACTACGCTTCCGTCGCTCATAAGATGCGTTCCGAGGAGAAGGTTCTTATTATAATTTTTCTTAAGAAGGATCGCTCCGCCGCCCGCACCGAGATTGAACATAAACGATACGCCGCTGTCGGTGTAGTCGATGAAATCACAGTTGCGATAGCCGCCACACACGAGGATAGTATTAAGCTCGTCGTCGGCAATAAGCATATCCTTAGCTATCTTCATAGCGGAAACGCAGGTGCAGCAACGGTTCTGAACGTCGATACCCCAAGCGTTCTTAGCGCCTATTCTGTCCTGAACGTAGCACGCGCTCGTTGTGAGAGGATATTCCTTCCACTCCTCGGTGATACAAAGGATGGCGTCGATCTCAAGAGGATCAACTCCGCAATTCTCAAGGCACTTGAGAGCTGCAAGAGCGCCCATCTCCTGCGTACCGTCGCAGAGATCCTCAGAGGGCATATATTTCTGATTGATGCCGAGCTTAGCTCTTACAGCATCCTCACTCCAAACGCCACCTGTGGCATCGGAGATCTCTTTAGCAGTCATTATTTTCTTGGGTAAGTAAGTACCTACTCCAACTATTCCAACGTTTACCATTTAAATACCTCCAGATTAAAGTCTCATGCCGCCGTTAACGGAGAGAACGTGTCCTGTTACGTAAGAGGAATCGTCACTTGCAAGGAAGAGAGCCGCCTTTGCGATCTCCTCGGGCTGACCGAGACGTCCAAGCATTGTAAGACCTGCAAACTTCTTAAGAAGATCCTCGGGAACGGTCTTCATCATATCCGTCATAATGTATCCGGGGGCGATTGCGTTGCAGCGTACGGGAACGCCCTTGCGAGCAAATTCCTTAGCCCAGGTCTTTGTAAGACCGATAACGCCTGCCTTGGATGCAGCATAGTTTGCCTGACCGATATTACCGTATTCGCCGACAACGGAAGAAATATTGATGATGGAGCCGCCGCCCATCTCCTCCATAAAGGGTCCTACGTATCTTGTAAGATTGAATACACCCTTAAGGTTGATATCGATAACGAGATCCCACTGATCGTCCGTCATCTTTCTCGTCATAGAGTCACGGGTGATACCTGCGTTATTAACAAGGATATCGATCCTGCCGTATTTCTCCTTTGCATACTCGAAGAGAGCCTTGCAAGCCTCACCGTCGGTAACGTTGAGCTGATAGTATTCAACGTTCTCGTTTTCATAGGTAAGGGGCATCATATCTACTGCGATGACCTTTGCTCCCTCTCTTGCGAATGTGAGAGCCATTTCGCCGCCAAGTCCCTTAGCGCCGCCTGTAACGATTGCAACTTTATTTTCAAGTCTCATAATAAATACCTTCCTTTCAAATTAATATAGTCAAATGCTTTTAAGAACCACAGCAGTACCCATACCGCCGCCTATGCAGAGAGATGCAACACCGTAAGTCTTGCCGCTGCGCTTAAGCTCGTGAGCAAGGGTTACTATAATTCTGTTACCGGATGCACCTACGGGATGACCGAGCGCGATAGCACCGCCGTTGACATTGCAACGTGAAACGATGTATTCGGGGTCAACACCGTGTCCCTCCGAGAGAAGTTTCACAACACCGAGAGACTGAGCCGCGAACGCTTCGTTAAGCTCGAAAAGCTCGATCTCGTCGATCTTCATACCTGCATTCTTAAGAGCGTTTGTGACCGCGGGAACGGGACCGAGTCCCATAACGTCGGGCTCAACACCGCCCTGACCCACAGCTACTATCTCAGCCATAGGAGTAAGTCCGTATTTTTCAACCGCAGCCTCGCTTGCGATCACACAAAAGGACGCGCCGTCATTAATACCGGATGCATTACCCGCCGTAACCGTTCCGTCGGGCTTGAATGCGGGACGGAGAGTGCCGAGTTTTTCAAGGGAGGTCGCGCGGTTGATGTACTCATCCGCGTCAAATACTACTTCTTTTCTGCCGACCTTAACGGTAAGAGGGACTATCTCGGAAACAAATTTGCCCTCATCCTGAGCAGCTATTGCCTTCTTTTGGGAATTGATAGCAAATTCATCCTGTGCCTCTCTTGTGATACCGTATCTTTCAGCTACGTTCTCTGCCGTGATACCCATATGCATATTGCCAAAGGCATCAGTAAGAGAATCTATGAGCATATGGTCAACGAGCTTCATCTCACCCATCTTGTTACCGCTTCTTACCTTACCGGGAACGAGATAAGGAGCGCCGCTCATAACCTCAGTACCGCCTGCAGCGATGAGGTCTGCCATACCTGCTCTTATTGCGGTGTAAGCATTCATAACTGCCTTCATACCGCTTCCGCAAACCATATTAAGAGAGTAAGCGGGGATCTCAACGGGCACGCCTGCGCCAATAGCAACCTGACGTGCGGGACCCTGCTTTACTCCTGCGGGAAGAACGTTACCTACAATGACCTCATCAAGCCACTCGGGCTTAACGTTGCCTGCTTCAAGTGTGGCTCTGAGCACGTCAGCGCCGAGCTTAGTGGGGGAAACGTCTTTAAGTGTGCCGAGCATTGCGCCGATAGCGCTTCTCTTTGCACTTACTAAATAGATCTTGTTCATTGGTCTTCTTCCTTTCATATTTTAATTGTAAGAATTGATCAAAATGTCATTTTTATGAGGGCTACCCTCTTTTTCGGGATGTGGGGCGTTTTTAAATAAAGCCCCACATCCTTAAAAATCAATTATTAAAGCATCTTGTTGAGGTTCTTAAATACTGCCTCAGCATCTGCAACGATACCGAGATTAGCAACCTTAAAGATGGGCGCGTTCTTGTCGGTATTGACAGCAACGATGAATTCGGATTCCTCCATACCTGCAAGGTGCTGGATAGCTCCGCTGATACCGAATGCAAGATATACCTCGGGACGAACTGTCTTACCGGTCTGACCGACCTGACGCTCGTGATCCATAAGACCTGCGTCAACGAGAGTTCTGGAAGAGGAAACTGCGCTTCCCTTGATCTTCGATGCAAGCTCGTGAGCGGAATCAAGATTCTTAACACCGCGTCCGCATGATACAAGAATCTTAGCATCCTCGATATTAGCTTCACCCTTCTCTGCCTTAACCTCTTCAAGAACGGTTACCGCAAATTTGGAAGCATCCCATTCAACGCTTTCTGCTACAACTTCGCCAACTCTCGCAGGGTCAGCCTCAAGCTTCTTCATAACGCCGGGACGTACCGTGCTCATCTGAGGACGGTGATCGGGGCAGATGATGGTTGCAAAGAGGTTACCGCCAAATGCGGGTCTTGTCATGAAAAGATTGCCCTCTTCATCCATTTCAAGCTTTGTGCAGTCCGCAGTAAGACCTGTCTTAAGTCTTGCGGAAAGACGGGGAGCAAGATCACGTCCGATGCTCGTAGCACCGAAGAGGATCACATTGGGCTCATACTTTCTTGCGATATGAGTCATTGCCTGAGCATATGGCTCGGTTACGAATTTTTCAAGATTTTCGTGGTCAACCACGTAAACAGTGTCAGCGCCGTGAGCGATAAGCTCTGCGGCTCTTCCCTGCACGCCGTGTCCAAGGAGGACTGCATTAACCTTTTCGCCTGTTTTTTCCGCAAGCTCACGGGCAACTCCGAGAAGCTCAAGAGCTACGTTCTGAAGCACGCCGTCACGCTGCTCGCAGAATACAAAAATATTCTTTGCCATAATACAAGCACCTCCTTATATAAGATGACGCTCTTTGAGCGCATCCACGATAGCCTTAGCGGCGCTTTCGGGATCAAGCTCAAGCGTTTCGATAGTTTTGTTGAATTGCTTTGTAGCTGTGGATTTAACCTTTGTGGGAGAACCGCCAAGACCGATATCAGCCTTGTCAAGATCAAGATCTGCAAAGGTAATAAAGCCTACCTCCTTCTCATCCTGAGCAACGATATCCCAAACGTTCATATATCTGGGCTTTGCAAGGGTGGAAAGGATCGTGATAAGGCACTGTCCCTCGACCTTAAGAGTCTGATATCTGTCCTCAAACTCTCTCTTTACGATAAGCGCGCCGCACTCGTTGCAATAGTCGATAGCAGCAGCATATGTGATCTGAGGAATGCCGAGATGCTCAGCGATCTGAGGACCTACCTGAGCCGTGTCGCCGTCGATAGCCTGACGTCCGCAGAATACTACGTCCGCGCCAAGCTTTCTGATAGCTGCAGCGATGATGGTTGACGTTGCAAGTGTGTCAGAGCCGGCAAAAGCACGGTCTGTAAGGAGGAATGCTTCGTCCGCACCCATAGCGAGAGCCTCGCGAAGCGCCTTTTCCGCCTGCATGGGACCCATCGTGATAACGGTAACTGTAGCGCCGCATTTTTCCTTGAGCTGAAGAGCCGCTTCAATTGCGGTCTTATCATCGGGATTGATGATGCTGGGAACACCGTCACGCTTAAGAGTATTCGTTACGGGATCTATTTTGATTTCGGTCGTATTGGGGACCTGCTTGATACAAACTATAATCTTCATTTATCTCAACCTCACTTTCTTAAAAGCGCGCCGGAGATAACCATTCTCTGTACCTCGCTCGTGCCCTCGTAGATTTCAGTGATCTTAGCGTCACGCATCATTCTCTCAACGGGATATTCACGGGTGTAACCGTAACCGCCGTGGAGCTGGACCGCCTTAGTGGTAACATCCATAGCAGTTTCAGCCGCAAAGAGCTTTGCCTGAGCCGCATTCACAGAGAGTGTGGGAAGCTTGTTCTGCTTTGCGTTAACAGCCGCATAAACGAGTCCCTTGGCAGCCGCTACCTTGGTAGCCATATCCGCAAGCTAGAACTGTGTGTTCTGGAACTGCGAAATGCTTCTGCCGAACTGCTTTCTTGACTTAACGTAAGCGATCGCCGTATCAAGTGCGCCCTCAGCGATACCGAGAGCCTGAGCCGCGATACCGATACGTCCGCCGTCAAGAGTCTTCATAGCGATCTTAAAGCCGTCGCCGCGCTTACCGAGGAGATTTTCCTTGGGAACCTTAACGTTCTCAAAAATAAGCTCGCAGGTAGCGGAGCCGCGGATACCCATCTTCTTTTCCTTCTTACCTACGGAGAAGCCCTCGAATGCCTTTTCAACGATGAAAGCGCTCATCTCGGGGCCCTTGGGTGTCTTACCTGTAATTGCGATGATTATGTAAGTGGAAGCATAGCCTGCGTTAGTGATAAAGATCTTGCTTCCGTTGAGAAGGTAGTGATCCTCCATCTCAACAGCCACGGTCTGCTGATTAGCCGCATCCGTGCCTGCATTGGGCTCGGTAAGACCGAATGCACCAAGCTTTCTGCCGCTTGCAAGATCGGGGAGATACTTTCTTCTCTGCTCCTCGTTGCCGTATTCAAGAATGGGGGCAACGCAAAGAGAGGTGTGAGCTGAAAGGATAACGCCCGTAGTAGCACAATGCTTTGAAAGCTCCTCTACTGCGGAGATATACATATTGTAGTCGCCGCCTGCGCCCTCGTATTCCTTGGGTACGATTATACCAAGCATACCCATTTTTGCCATCTTTTCAACAGTTTCTGCGGGAAAACGCTCCTGCTCGTCAACCTCTGCAGCAAGAGGCTTAACTTCAGTTTCAGCGAAATCCTTGATCATCTGTTCAAAGAGAACCGATTTGTAATTTGCCATTTGATTTTCCTCCTCGACGGGTTCAAATTCAGGTGCCCGTCCATTATGTTAGAATTGTTTTAAACAGTTTTGTTGGTAAGTGTTAGAACTTAACAGTTGCCATACCGGAAATAACTACCTTGCCGTCCTGATTGTAGCAGGTCGTATTGAGCTTAACGATATGCTTATCCTCGCGGATCTCAGCGATCTCGCACTCAGCGGTGATAGTATCACCAAGGAATACGGGAGCGGTAAATCTCAATTCCTGACCGAGATAGATGGTTCCGGGGCCGGGGAGCTTATTTGCAAGCACTGCGGAAATAAGACCGGATGTGAGAATGCCATGTACTATTCTTCTTCCGAAGATGGTGGTCTTTGCATATTCCTCATCAAGATGAATGGGGTTTGTGTCAAGGCTTACCTCTGCAAATGCTCTGAGGTCTGCATCGGTAAATGTCTTTTGAACAGAAGCCTTCTGGCCTACGTAAAGTTCGTTGAATGTCATAATTTTGTCCTCCTGATTTTAAAAATATGAATGTTATTCATATTTGCTTTATTATATTATATATAATTTTTACCATTTTGTCAATAACATCTTTAATATTTCTATGTTCATAAAGATTTTTGGTGAAAAATATACAAAAAAATATATAAATAACTATTGCAAATCACAATAAAAAATGTTATAATCATCTCAAGAACAACAAAAAGGGAGCGAAAAATGGACAATTATACCGCAAAAGGCATCAAATTACCCAAAACAAAGCTCGGTTTGGTTAAAATGAACAAATTGCTCGATGCAGCTGAGGAATTATTTACAAGCAAAGGATTTCACTCCACGTCGATTTCCGACATCTGTAAGAGGGCGGATACCGCGGTGGGCACGTTCTATATATATTTTGATACTAAGACCGATGTTTACCGCTATCTTATGTGGAAATATGAGCGCATGATAAAGGAGCTTCTTGCCGAAAGCATAAAGAACTGCAAAACACGCTACGAAATGGAGCGCGAGGGCATAAAGTGCTTTATCAGATTTGCCCTTCAAACCCCAACGGTATATAACGTTATATGGGGCTCTCTTTCCATAGACCAGAACTTGTTTTTCGACTACTATAACTCCTTTTCCGAGAGCTATACCAAGGCTCTAAAAAGGAGCGAGGACGAGCTTTGTATAACGGACGCAAAAACGGTCGCGTATATGCTTATGGGAATATCAAATTTCGTAGGATTGCGCGCAATTTTTGAGCAGATGGATGACGGGGAGATAGACAGAATAGTTGATGAGACGATTATGCCGGCGCTGTCAAACGGAATTTTTGAAAATTGTGAAAAATGAACAAAAATCGGAGGGAATTTTCTTTCCTCCGATTATTTTTTTGTTTTATGTGTAAATTTGACAAATCAAGAAAATATTTGGTTGACTTTTTGTGTAATTTATAGTATAATAGTAAAGGTATAAGTTTATGATATGGATAAACGTTTCTACGACCGCCGAGAATGGTTGACTACCGCGGACATTTTATATCGCGTGCAGTCGCCTTTTTTTATCCTTTTTGACACGATTTTGTGTTAACAAACTGTTAACAAGCATAAGATGATTTGTTAACCTGACAGCAAACCTTAAAAATTCATCCCGAAAGGAGATCAAAATATGAAATTATACATTGACGGACACGAATTCGAAGCAAGAGCGGACCAGTCGCTCTTTGACATTATAAAGGAGCTTGGGCTCTATTCGGGCAAGCTCTCCTCCGACCCACTTGTGGCAAAGCTTGCAGGACGCGTCTTCACACTCAATTACGTTCCCCTGCGCTCAAAGGACGTATCCCCCGACCGCGAGACTATCAGAAAAGCGGTGGAAGCATCGGGAGGCAACGTCCGCCTTTTCAGATACGACCATCCCACAGGTCGAGAGGCATACGTCAGAACTGCTCAGTTCATCATCTTTCTGGCTCTTGGAAGGCTCTATCCCGGTGCCATCGGTAAAATGAGCTGCACACTTGGTAATTCAATATATTTCAGCGTGAATGGTGCGCCCGAGTTTTCAGCCGACGACCTCGCAAGCGAGGTACACAAAATAGTTAAGGAGGATATCCCCCTTCTGCGCCGTCGAATACCCATAGACGAGGCAATAAAACGATATTCCCTTGCAGGTCAGACGGACAAGGTGCGACTTCTCCGTTATCGCGGCAAGGATTATTTTACGATCTACGAGCACGATGGATATGCGGACTATTTCTACGGCGAGATGCTTCCCTCCACCTCCTTCCTTCGCTCCTGGAGCATAGTTGAGGCAAAGGGCGGATTTATATTCGTTCTTCCCGACCCCAAGGATCCCGATAGAGTTTCCGTATATAAGCATATGCCCTCTTTGTTCAGCGTTTATTCGGAGGGTGAAAAATGGAGCGAGCTTATGGGCTGCGAAACCCTCGCAGAGCTTAACGAGCTTACCGAAAGCGGCAAGATACGCGAGCTTATAAGAGTGAACGAGGCGCTTCACGAAAAGAGATTTTCGCAGATCGCGGATATGATCTGTGAGAGGGGTGCAAAGGCAGTAATGCTTGCAGGTCCCAGCTCGTCGGGTAAGACAACGAGCGCAAACAGACTTGCCACTCAGCTCCGCGTTCACGGTAAATCCCCCATCCTTATGAGCCTTGACGATTACTACATCGACAGAGATAAGATAGCTCCCGGTCCCGACGGAAAGATCGACCTTGAGCATATAAATACCATTGATACCGCGCTTTTCGGAAGGCATCTTCGCGAGCTTTTTGAGGGCAAGGAGGTAGAGATCCCCACATTCAGCTTCAAGCTTGGCAAGAGAGTGTGGACGGGACACAAAATGCAGCTCAAGGAAAATTCCGTTATCATCGTTGAGGGAATACACGGCTTAAATCCCGTATTAGTGCCCGAGGACCTTGATCCGAAACTCGTTTTCAGAGTTTACGTAAGTCCCCTTCTCCCGCTCAACTTCGACTATCATAACAGAATACCCACCTCGACCTTAAGGCTCCTCCGCCGCACAGTGCGCGATTTTGAAAGCCGCGGCGCGAGCGTTCAGAGAACGCTTGATATGTGGGATTCCGTAAGACGCGGCGAGGAGAGATGGATATTCCCCTATCAGGAAAATGCTGACGTCATCTTCAACAGCTCCACTCTCTATGAGCTGGCGGTGATCAAAAAATATATCTATCCCCTTCTCACGAAGGTCGATCCGAGCGAGGAATGCTACGAGCAGGTGCGCGCGATGGTAGGACTTCTCAATTACGTTCGCGATGCGGACGTTGAGGACGAGATCCCCCCCACGAGCATCGTTCGTGAATTCATCGGCGGAAACAGTTTTTACAGATAAATCCAAAAAACTCCCACGCTCTGTGTGGGAGTTTTATTATTTGTCTAATAAGTTAAGCAGCTCGCCCGCTCTCATCAAAACGGGCAATTCCCTGTTTGCTATGAGCCGTCCGAGCGGAGTCGTCGCGCATCTTTCATATTCCGCGACCGCATCGTCAAAGCTCAACTTAAGTGTGGAAAGATGAAAGCTCTCTATCTCATCCTTGGTCATATGCTTTTCGCCAAAGGCTGATATTTTGCAAAGATAATAGTTGTTTATATTGTGCCTGTGGATAAGATTATAGTAGTCGCTGACCACTCCCACCTTGCAAAGCACCTCCGCCACCGCTCCAAGCTCCTCTTCAAGCTCTCGCAGAATAGCAACGTCAGAGTCCTCGCCTGCTTCCACTCCGCCACCCGCGGTCTCGATGCAGGTCGCCTTGCCGAAATCGTCGTCACGCTTAACTCTTACAAAATAAAAATAGCCCTCATCGTCAAAGGCTATCGCACGGGCGATCTGCCTGTCATGATCTATATATTCAAGAGGCCATTCATTGTCAGAAAGATTTAATATCAGCTGATTATTGTTTTTCATATTTTCTCCTATAATTAACTCGTTAGCAGAGCGTTCGAATGATGGATTAAATTCCTCATCCCGTAGCAACGAGTCGATTGACTCGGTCTTTTTTGTTGTGAGTAATCTGAAATTTTGATACAATTTATTTTGGGGGTGCATTTCGGTGAAACGGTTTACACCCATTTTTAGCTAGATAAATTGGAATTTATTTAATTCTGTTTTTTCATTTCCATATACGGTAGAACATCGTATCCACACTTCTTGTAAACATTCACAGCTCTCTCATTCTCAACCTCAACCTCTAAACGAAATAACGAATTAGGATATTTATGT
>JAFXKD010000044.1 GCA_017531925.1 Clostridia bacterium
AGTTTTGCTGAGGGAGCCCTGCACTTTTGAACGCATCATAACAATCAATCGAAGCGAGCCGATGCAAAACCTGCACAACGTGCAGGGATCTACGAAGGAGTCTTTGTGACTTTCCATAGGCAAAGTTACTTTCCCTACAAGCCGGCGGGAGCAAGCCCCCGCCCTACGTTGAGGGCAGCGGCACAACCCTTGCCTCCCTCTGTCGAGGGAGGTGGCGAGCCTGCGAGCCGAAGGGAGAGTTTTAAAAGCAAAGTTACTTTTCCACGAACGCGGACGCACACAGTGCGCCCCTACGAGTTTGTGCGCCGCGCAAGATCCTTCGGTCGCGTTGCTCCCTCGATGATGACGCGCGGGTTCCGCGAATGCAAGCATTCGGCGCGGACGGCTACACGGAGTGCCCCCACGTTTTTGCACGGCTGCCCGCCAACCATAAAGATCCGCATTTACCAATTCCCATCGCACCGTCACGTTGAACCTTCCTCTTGACAAGCCCTGCGGCGCGGTGATATAATGTAAAAAAACACAAAAACGAGGTAGAATTATGCTCTCATTTGAAAGCGATTACATAATCGGCGCGCACGAGAAGGTGCTTGAAGCCCTTTGCAAAACGAACAACGAGATCCTCTCGGGCTACGGCAACGACGCGCACACTCAAAACGCTAAAAATCTGATCAAAAAAGCCTGCAATTCCCCCGAGAGCGAGGTGTTTTTCCTCACGGGCGGCACTCAGGCAAACGCGGTAGTCATTTCGACTATGCTAAAAAGCTTTGAAGGAGTGATCTCCGCCAAAACCGGACACATCGCACTTCACGAGGTGGGCGCGATAGAGTACACAGGGCACAAGGTGATCGAGCTTGATGCCAAGATCGGAAAGCTCGGATGCGAAACCGTGAGAGAGTATTTAAAAACCTTTTACGGTGACGAAAACAACTCCATGATGGTCGTTCCGAAGATGATATACATCTCCCATCCCACAGAATACGGCACTCTTTACTCAAAGGACGAGCTTGCCGCCCTGAGAGAAATCTGCGACGAATACGGAATGAAGCTCTTTCTTGACGGCGCGCGCCTCGGCTACGGAATTATGAGCCGCGAGACCGACCTGACACTCCCCGATATTGCAAGACTTTGCCACGTTTTCTATATCGGTGGAACGAAGATCGGCGCGCTCTGCGGCGAGGCGGTGGTCTTTGCAAAGGGAGAAACGCCCGAGCGCTTCCTCTCGCAGACCAAGCAGCACGGCGCAATGCTTGCCAAGGGACGTCTTACGGGCGTTCAGTTCGAGGCTCTTTTTACCGATGACCTCTATTTTGAGATAAGCAAAAATGCGATCGATCGCGCAGAGGAGCTGAAAGATCTGTTCGAGTCGCGCGGATACGAATTTTTCCTCGATTCGCCCACAAATCAGCAGTTTATTATCCTTACTAACGAGCAGATGGCAAAAATAAGCGAAAAATGCCGCTTCGGTTTTTGGGAAAGACTTGACGAAAACCGCTGCGTCGTGCGCTTCGCGACCTCGTTCGCAACCACCAAGGACGATATCGAAGCCCTCGCAAAAATAGTTTAACAGATAAACGAAAAGAACCTCTTTTGAGGTTCTTTTTTGCCGTATTTGGAGCCACGGAATAGTTAGTTGGATTATGGATCCTACTTTTTTCGAGAAAAAAAGAACCAAAAAACTTTTAAGGCGCTTTGCCCAATAGCCGTTTAGTAAGTGCTAAAGCGATTAAAGCCGCGCAAATTGTGTTGCGGAGCAACACGAAAAGATTTTTAAAGCATTTTAACAGGCGCTTTAAAAATCTGTAATTTGCTACCGTGTGAACAGCCACACAAAACACAAAACGGCTATGCACTAACTTGTGTAGGGGTCGACGGTCTCGCCTGCGGGCTCGGTCCACTCGCGTTCTAACAGTCCCCCGGACTGTTATTCATTACGCTCGTGCCGCTTCGCTACCCCGACGACCCGAGCAAACCTCTGCCCACCGCAATCCCCACGGCTACGCACTCATTATGAGTGCATACCAATCAAGCCTTCCCCTGAGGGTAGCGAAGCGGCGTGAGGGTCTTAAAAAACAACACAGTGTGTTGTTTTTCCCCGAGCGTGACCGAGCTCGCAGGCGAGACAAGGGGGGAAGGAAAAAGCCTTCGGCGTTTTCAGGGTGGATGAGGGGACCGAAGTCTTGTATAAATACCGTATTTCTCAACATCCACCCACCGCGAACACCCCCCTCAACACGTCATCCTGAGCGTAGCGAAGTTTTGTTGAGGGAGCCTTGCAAGTACTAACGAATTAGAGCAATCAATCGAAGCGACCCGATGCAAAACCCGTGCCTCGCACGGG
Source organism: Clostridia bacterium (assembly GCA_017531925.1). Classification (GTDB taxonomy): domain Bacteria; phylum Bacillota; class Clostridia; order Oscillospirales; family CAG-272; genus RGIG4608. Next base: position 2,342 of record JAFXKD010000044.1, read on the forward strand.
GATCTACGAAGGAGTCTTTGTGACTTTTCATAGGTAAAGTAACTTTCCCATCAAACCGGCGGGAGCAAGACAGTCGCCCTACGTTGAGGGCAACAATAGAAAACTTGCCTCCCTCTGTCGAGGGAGGGGGAC
>JAFXKD010000045.1 GCA_017531925.1 Clostridia bacterium
CATCCTGAGCGTAGCGAAGTTTTGCTGAGGGAGCCCTGCACTTTTGAACGCATCATAGCAATCAATCGAAGCGAGCCGATGCAAAACCTGCACAACGTGCAGGGATCTACGAAGGAGTCTTTGTGACTTTCCATAGGCAAACTTACTTTTCCCTACAAACCGGCGGGAGCAAGACAGGCGCCCTACGTTGAGGGCAACGGCGGGTGAACGGAGTACCCCCCTACGAGTTTGTGCGAATACACAAAAAGCCTTCCCCTGAGGGGAAGGGGGACCGCTCGCGGTGGATGAGGAGATCGCCACCAGCACTCGTAAACGGCTTTCTCAACATCCACCCACCGCAATCCCCACGGCTACCCACCCGCTTGTGTAGGAGCGAACTCCGTTCGTCCGCTCCGAAACCAAACTAACTTTATCCTCCAAAAAAGAAAGGAGAAAAATATGAAAAATCGCGCAAAAACAGCGCTTATATTAGTAATATTCCTGCTCATACAGCTTTTGCCCTGGGCACTTGTCGCATCACCGATATTCATCCTCGGCGCATTCGATTTCGACCTTGACTTACTTGAAGTAGCGATGAACGACTTTGTCGCATCGCAAACTCCCTATACCTTTGAACTCAATTCGAACGGCACCTATACCGTAACGGGAATAGAGCGCACCACAGTCAAGGACGGAGAAGAGTACCAGCTAATATACGAAAGTCTCATCATACCGTCCACTCACGAAGACAAACCCGTCACCGTAATAGGCAACGGAGCGTTTTTCGACCTTGAGGGATTAAAAAGCATCTCGCTTCCGCGCACCGTAGTAAAAATCGACGCAAACGCCTTCAGCGGCTGTGACTCTCTTGAAAGAATAGAACTTCCCAACGGAGTACGGTATATCGGAGATAGCGCGTTTTCGGGCTGCCACTCTCTAAAAACTATAAAAATGCCCGAAAGACTCAATTATCTCGGTGAAAAAGCCTTTTATAACTGCAGAAGCCTTTATGATATCACCATTCCGGATGGCATCACCGAGATCCGCACGGGGACGTTTGCGTATTGTTTTATAAAATCCATAGAGATACCCGAGGGCGTAACTACAATAGGAGCATCGGCATTTTATGACTCCAGGCTCGAAAGCGTCAGCTTCCCCGAAGGACTTATTACAATAGAGGACAGAGCGTTTGACAGCACGAATTTGACCTCTCTCGACCTGCCGGACAGCGTAAGATCGATAGGATTTCATGCATTTGCATACGCCCCCATAACGGAATTTACGTCCCCCGCAAGCCTTGAAACCACCGGTGATGCTCCGTTCTGGTATTGCCATAAGTTAAAAACTGCAACCTTCAATAGCGGCACACAGAAAATATACCACGGAATGTTTTACTGCTGCTCCTCACTCACCGACCTCTACCTGCCGGCTGACGTTGAAAAGATAGAAACATATGCTTTTCTCGGCTGCACGGGTCTTAGAAGAATACACTTTGCAGGAAGCACGTCCGAGTGGGAGTCGATCGAAAAAGAGGACCAATGGAACTCCGAGCTTAAGAACTGTTACGTCATCTGCACCAACGGAGAAATCAGGATCAGCAAGTGATTTCGTCCCCTTTTTCGTAAAAACCGTCACTTTTTAGTGTAAAATAAGCAAATTTTTGCATTATATATAGAAGAAAAATCAAAAAAATCGTCAAAAGGACTTGACAAAAACGGCATTTTGTGTTTATAATATAAGATGTCATTGTGTAAAAGCGTAAAGAAGGCTGAAAAGCGACACGCTTCCGAACATAAATCAAGGAGGTGGCAATAATGCTCAGAACATATCAACCTAAGAAAAGACAGAGAAAAAAGGAGCACGGCTTCAGAAAAAGAATGAGAACCGCTGACGGCAGAAACGTTCTTAAGAGAAGACGCGCAAAAGGCAGAAAAAGATTGACTTATTAATCTTTTGAGGGATCAAAAATTCCCCAAAAATGTACCGATGACCGAGTGGTTAGTCCCCAAGCGTCATCGGTTTTTTTGTGAAAAGCACTGCTGAATGCAAAACCTACGGCTATACGTCATCCTGAGCGAGCGGCTCGCCGCGAGACGAAGTTTTGGGAGTGGAGCATAGCGGAACGGACAAAACCAAGCGCCTTGGCGCGCAGGGATCTACGAAGGAGTCTTTGTGACTTTCCATAGGTAAAGTTACTTTCCCTTCGAGTCGGCGGGAGCAAGCCCCCGCCCTACGTTGAGGGCAACGGTACAACCCTTGCCTCCCTCTGTCGAGGGAGGTGGCGAGCCTGCGAGCCGGAAGGAGATTTTCAAATCAAAAGTAACTTTTCCCACGAACACGGGTCGTCGTAGGCGCCGCAGCCCCTACTTCTCCACCCTACCAAGTAGGGAGGCGGAGGAGAACTGAGAAAAGCACACTTTGATCACGGTGTTTGTGCCGCTGTCCTCCGTTTTCACGGTCTCTTTATAAACGATAAAGGATTTGGGTATTTCATAGGATGGCGACTCCGTCCTCTTCGCCCTTTCAGCCTCGGAGAGATATTTACGGCTTATTGGTGAGATGGTCGCGGTGTCCATATCGAAGATGCCCACGATATCGCGCTCCGGAATGCTCTTGCCCGAGCCGACGTTCAAATATATCATAAAGCATCTCCTTTCGAATGGTATTATAGCATATTTTTGCGCGCTGTTACTGACAGAAATGTGTCAGTGGATTTTTCTTATAAAAATTTCTCTCTCGCGCGCTATATAGAGTGAAATGAATGAATAGAATATATAAATAATATTAGTTACAGTATATAATAGAGGCTGTGGAATCTGTGGAAAACTACCGCGAGCCCTTGATATCATTGGGTTTTTCGGCATTTTTCGACCTGTGAAAAAACTGTTGCTTAAAAAAGAGCAAAATGTGGAAAAGTGATGGTCGAGACAAGCCTTGCGACACAAAATTGTCGGAAATGCGAAATTTGACGAAAATTGAAAATTTTTGACTTTTCCACAGATGGCTGTGGATTGTGAATAATCCATTAAAAGAGTGTTAAAATTGTAAACTTTCTTTGATATAGCGACATTTTTCTGTCGCGGCTCATCTGTTTTCCACAAGCCGCAAAGCTAAGCGTATCAAGGCTTTGCACAGTTTTTCGACATAGTTTTTAAGCCGTTTTTCATACCTGTGGAAAACCTGTTGAAATTCTCCGCATTTTTTCCACAGTTCACAAATTGTTCATCGGATAGCGACAAATATGTGTCGGGAAAATCAATTTTGACCTTTCCCGAGAGAGTGCTTGCCTGCCTTTCCGACGATTTATTTTGAAATGATTTTTTACGTTTTTTTTAGTAGTTTTTTCGCATTTTTTGCTGCTTTTTGCGAAAAATTGCGAAATTTTGGCACTGTGTGGCACCCGCAAAATGCAAAATGCAAAGTGCAAAATGCAAACCTCACGGCTACACACTAACTTGTGTAGGGGCGCACTGTGTGCGTCCGTATTCGTGGGAAAAGTAACTTCACTTATGGAAAGTCACAAAGACTCCTTCGTAGATCCCTGCGCGCCAAGGCGCTTGGTTTTGTCCGTTCCGCGATGCTCCACTACCAAAACTTCGTCTCGCTGGCGCTCGCTCAGGATGACGTCTCTATTTGGAGTGCGCAATGTGGCTATGATTTTAGTAGCAAATTAAAGATTTTTAAAGCGCCTGTTAAAATGCTTTAAAAATCGTTATGTGTCAACAAAGTTGACACAATTTGCGCGGCTTTAGTGGGTTTAGCACACACTAAACGGCTATCGGGCAAAGCGCCTTAAAGCTTTTTTGGTACTTTTTTCTCGAAAAAAGTACAATCCATACACAAACTAACTCTTATACTTCCCTTTCGCTACCTCGATCCTGCGGTAGGGGATATCAAAATCCATATCGCTCTCGCAGGAGGTAATGATGACCTGCCTGTCGGCGATCTCGCGGAGGAGATTTTTTCTTCTGATGGAGTCAAGCTCGGAAAAGACGTCGTCAAACAGAAAGACCGGATACTCTCCGCAATCCATTCTGCAGATCTCACCCTCGGCAAGCTTCATAGCAAGCGCGAGCGAGCGCTGCTGTCCCTGCGAGCTGTAGAGCCTTGTATTTTTACCGTTGAGGTTTATTGTTATATCATCCTTATGGATGCCGTAGAGCGTTGATCCTGCGGCTATCTCGCGCTCGTGAAAGTCCGTGAGCAATCGCAAGAAATTCCTTTCGGTTGCCTCGGTATCGAAATAAAGCTCGCTATCCTGCTTTGCGGAGCCTGCGTATATAAGCTCGGGCGTTTCGTCGATTTCACCGCTCTGGCACATGCGCCTGTAAAAATCCGCGATGATATCGCCGCTCTTCTGCACGTATTCCGCGCGCGCGCGCGCGATAACAGCCGCCTCGTGAGCGAGCTGAGCCGACCAGAAATCAACGGTCGAATCGAATGTGGCTCTATCCTCCTCGGCATTCTTTATGAGCTTGTTTCTGTTAAGTAATATTTTATTGTACTTCTGCAGAGAGTGAAGGTACATAGGTCTCAGCTGTGAGATAGCTACGTCGAGATAGTTTCTTCTGAGCGAGGGCCCGTCCTTTATCATTTGCAGATGATCGGGCGAGAAAAGGACTGCGCGGAATTCTCCCACAAGCTCGGAGAGCTTTGTGATCTTCACTCCGTTATGCGTTACGGTCTTTTTCTGCCTTGTGTTGCCCGAAAATCGCATCGTTACGTTCTGATCCCTGCCTTGAGCATTGAAATCAAGCGAGACGGATGCATAATCCTCTCCAAAGCGGATTATCTCCGCGTCCTTTGATCCTCTGAAGCTCTTTCCAAGGGATACGTAATATATCGCTTCGAGCAGATTGGTCTTACCCTGCGCGTTTTCGCCGTGGAGAACGTTTATGCCGCTATCAAAGGTAACGGTCTCGCACTCCGCGTTGCGAAAATTTTGCAGCTCTACTTTTTTACAAAGCATATATTTTTGAAAATCAATTCAAATATAATCAGTCCTTAAGTCTTACGGGGAGGAGCATAAATACCTCCTCGATTCCCTCCTTGGGCTCTGCGGGTACGATATTGAGCGAGGAGAGGTGGCTGGAGAGAGAAAGCTTGATCCTCTCTGAGTTACAAGCTCTAACGGAGTTGATAAGATAGCGGTTGTTAAAGCCTATCGTAAGGGGCGTGCCGATATCGTTTATCTCTATCTCGTCGTATGTCGAGCCTGCGCTTGAATTTGCGGTGATTTTCAGAAGATCGCCGTCGAAGATGAGCTTAACGTGGCTTCTGAGCGATCCTGCGATCTTCTCCTCAGTTACGAGAGCCGCGCGCTCGAGAGCGGAAATAAGCTCGTCGCGGTCAAGCTCCGCGCTGTATTTATGGTTCTTTACGATGATCCTGTCATAGTCAAGGTATTCGCCCTCGATAAGACGGCTGAAGAAGGTGATCTCGCCGATCTCAAAAACGATATTCTTTTTCGTCATAAAGATGCGGACCGTCTTTTCCTTATTGTCGGAGAGGAGCTTAACAAGCTCGTTAACGGTCTTTACGGGCAGAATAAACGCGTTTCTGTAAGTACCCGTATATACCTGCTCGGTAGAGTATTCTATCTTTCTGTCGCATTTTGCAAGCTTGAAGTTATCGCAGGATACCATCGTGAGCTGATCGTTTACCATTCTTACGAAAGTACCGTTGAGGATGTTTCTCTGATCGTTTACGCCCATTGCGTACATCGTCTGGCTGAACATCTCCTTAAGGTCGCTCTGCTTTACGAAGAACGCGTCGTTTGACGTGAGCTTCGGGATGGTGGGAAAGTCGCTGCCGGAAAGCGCGTTCATCTTGTGGCTTGATTTTCCGCAGATGATGGTTGCAACGTTCCTGTTGTCAACGTCAAGCTCTATCTCGTCCGCAGGCATTACGCGAAGCGTCTGGTTGAGCTTTACTGCATTGATGATATAAGTACCCTCTTCAAGGACCTGAGCGTGCGTGGTCAGTCTCATTCCCTTCTCAAGATCGAAGGTAGTGAGCACGATCTCGTCGGGGAGCTTCGCTTCAATGAGAATTCCCTCGGCAGCGGGTACGGTCACCTTTGTGGATACGCAGCTCATAAGAGGTGCTATCGCAGCTGCAAACTCGTGTCTGTTGAATCTTATCTTCATTTTTTATCTCCATTCTTGCCCCTCGGGGCTTTAATTGTTTTTTGTTGGTAAGTTATATTTTGGATTGCTGACCGCGCTTTGCGCTTTTGTTTTGCCTACTTTTCTCAAAAGTAGGCGCCCGCCGCGCAGGCGAATACGGCATTTCTTTTTGTTAGCTTTTTCTTTGGGCCTCTTTCCTCAAAGAAAAAGCGGCTAAATGGTTTTGGTGTGAAAAGTTAGTGGATTTGGACCTACTTTTTTCGAGAAAAAAAGTCGGCAACCCCCAAAACTCGACTGCGCTCGTTTCGGGGAACCCCGACGCGCAAAAAAGCTTTTAATCGCTTGGTTTGAGCAGAGTCGGCACAAATTTTCGATAAAACACGGGTGTTTTATCGGTTTTGAAGCATCAATCCCGCCCTTACGTGCAAGCACGACGATCGG
>JAFXKD010000046.1 GCA_017531925.1 Clostridia bacterium
TAAATTCCAATTTGTCGGTCAGTTTAACTGTACGCATTTTAATTACCTGTACGCAAATTTTGATAAGGTGTACGCAAATTGTATCAAAATAGGTATTTGCACACATAAAAAGATAGGACATCCAAAAGGATGTCCTATCTTTTTATCGCACCGACTACGCGGTGCGACGAACCCGCGCAACCCATCCCGCTACGCCCCGCCCCCTCACCGACCGCTTTCGCGGTCTTCGGTCGCGTCGCATAGTCGCTTTATTTCGCGAATAATTTGCTCATAAAGCTTCTTGCTTTGGCTCCTTCGCGTCGTGAAAACATCGCGCTGTGATGTTTTCGCTTGCTCACCTCTTCACCCCGAGGGGAATGGGTGAGTGCGGATTTTGGGGTTGGTGGGTAGCCGTGAAAATTCATGGGGCGCACTCTGTGCACCTGCCGTTACCCTCAACGTAGGGCGGGGGCTTGCTCCCGCCGTTTGCAGGAAAAGGTTACTTCACCTATGAAAAGTCACAAAGACTCCTTCGTAGATCCCATCGTCGCTGTCGCTCCTCGGTTTTGCATCGGCTCGCTTCGGTTGATTGCTATAATTCGTTAGTACTTGCAAGGCTCCCTCAGCAAAACTTCGCTACGCTCAGGATGACGTATAGCCGTTTTGTCGGCGCGCTACTATTATTTTGGATAACCGATTAATATTACGCGCGGCGCGATGACGTGTTGAGGGGGCGTTCGCGGTGGGTGCATCGGCTTGAGGCAAAAACGAGCTTTGGGGGAGTGCGGGATTAATAATCCGATATATTGCGAGCGAGACGACAAAAAATCCCTTCAACCTTTGGCTGAAGGGATTTTGTCTTATTTACATATCGGGGTGATCTGCAAGGGGGATAATTACTATATCGCTATCCGTGGCGATGGAGATTTTATTTTCACCCGCGCCGACTGTATATTGTGAGCCGCTCTGAGTCATATTTTCAAACTCTACGGTAACGTTTTTGGGTGTCATTGTTTGGTTAAAGCGGTTCTTTTCCTTAATGCTCAGCACGAAGGAAGCATCGGGAGAGAGCGTAAGCTCGCAGGGCTGATAATTGGCTTCGATGTCCAAGGATCTGAATTTAAGCACCGTGGCGCAGATCCTTCCTTCGGAGTTATACAGCTTAAGATCCCTTGCCTCATCTGCTTCAAGGAGTAGATCGGCATACACGGTCATGATCTCGCCGTTATAGATCTTTTTAGCATAGGCGTCCACCTTTGCATAGGAGGCGCTGATACCGAGCGTTGAGACAGTACCGTTTGCTCTGAAACAGAACTCGCGGTTTTCCTCGGGCACGCCCTCGTCGTTCTGACCTGAGATCCAAACCTCATCCGCGCTGTCTATCTTTACTGAGACCTTGCCGCTGATTGTAAAAACGTGAAGCTCCTCAAGATTATTCTCAAATTCGGAAACGTCAAGATCAACGGATGCGGCATTTGAATTGATCGCGATGTCCATATCTTCGTTTTCGGGCAGATATACGACAAGATCCTTTTTCAAATCGCCAAAGTCGAAATTGCCGGATGCGGAGAACTGAACGTAAAGCACCATACCGTAATCGGAGGCGTTAAAGTAGCGCCAATGCAGAGTGAATTTTTCATCGAGCTCTCTGTTGGCGGTTTCCGTGATCTTGACCGTGTTTTCCTTGTGAGTTTTGACGGTTACGGTGCCATACTGCCACCAGATGCTAAGGTTATCCACCTTGCCCTCGAATTCGGTATTTCCTGCGGTATATTTTTCGGGGTCAGAATAGACCGTGGGAACCTCGTCAAAAAAACACGAGGAGAACAAAAAGGTTGAGCAAATGATGAGGGAGATTAGTAAAACAGAAATCAACTTTTTCATAAAAGATCCTCCATTACGTTTTTGTTACTTTTATTATAGCATTGTTTTGAATGTGTGTCAAGTTTTTATGGTCTGCCGTGAGGCCGGGGCCCTCGCGTCTTACTTCAAGCTCAGCCGCTCCACGTTGAGGATGAATATTCTATCTCGTGGTCTTTACAAAAATCCCAAAATTTACGATCGTTAAAATTTCGTCCGAAGGCACTCTCGATCATTTCCTCCAAAGTGCCTTGGTATTCCTTTTTCAATGCGGAAACGAACTTTTTGGAGTTTTCTACATCTAAATAGTAAGTTCTCTCAAAATCGCCGCCGCCAAATTGGCTTACTCCGTAATCCTCGTATCCGATAGTGATTCTTCTATTCTTTTTTTGGACCCAAAATCCGCTTGTTCCTTCTCGCATATATCCACCGCCTTTCTGATCTTATTATAGCACAGTATATAGTGTTTTTCAATACCCGGAGGTGAAAAAGGCGGGAAGGAGTGTCCGGAAGGTTCACTACGAGAACTAAATTCGCCGAGGAGTTCCCGTGCGAGCACGGAGCATCCTATCGTCGAATTTGCGAACCGGATCCCACGCAACGAGGTTGCGTGGGATCCGTCCGATAGAGTGGGGGTAACATCAAAAAAGATGCCAATTAATTATTCAAAATACTGTTTGTAGATAGGTTCGGATTTCAACGCAATTATAGCTTCATTTTCGGTACCAAAAAAAGAATATGTAAAAGAACTATCTTTTGGCTCCCACCAACCAGGCTCAATATTTTCGATAAAGCAATAATAATTATTCCAATCAAGCTCATCAAAAACACATATTTCTTCATAAGTGTATTTAAAAAACCCCTTTTTACTTTCCAAAACCACAAACCGTTTTGTATTGTCTTTGTTATATATAACCTTGCAAATTTTTATTGCATCAGAATAAACGAGGTCTTTATCATATAGAGATTTAACAATTTCATCGTAGGAAGGCATTGGAATAGGCTCTGCTTGTTTTTTTCTTTTGAAAAGTATCTTCAGCCAATTCATATTCTCACCGCCTTTCTGATCTTATTATAGCACAGTATATGGTGTTTTTCAATACCCGGAGGTGAAAAAGACGGGAAGGTGTGCCCGGAAGGTTCACTCGCCAAGCTCGTGAACTATTTTTGCCCACGAGATTGCTCGCGAGCGGCAATCGTCGTTTGGTCAAAAATGCGAACCGGATCCCACGCAACGAGGTTGCGTGGTGCTCGTCCGATGGAGTGGTGGCAACATCAAAAAATCACAGCACCCAAAAGGGTGCTGTGATTTTTTGGAGGCGCCACCCGGAATCGGACCGGGGATAGAGGTGTTGCAGACCTTTGCCTTACCGCTTGGCCATGGCGCCGTATTTTGTTAACAGATGGATTATATCATAAAGAAACGGAAATGTCAACCCCTTTTGCGAAAATAATTTGGGTAAAGGTTATTGAAAAAGCTTTTTTATTATGCTATAATACTGATACAGAATTAGTTTTGATTATTCGGAGGAAGCTTATGAAAAGAATATCTTTACTTTTAACTATAATACTTGTATTACTGGTTTTGGCACCGCTCTCTTCCTGTACCTTTTTTATGGATGCTCCCGTGATCAACGGTGCAAGCCTTGAGGATTACGTTATTATCTATGACGAGGATTCCCTTGACTACAACAAGCGCGCGGCTGAGCATATTCAGAGCGTTGCGAAGCAGAGGTACGGTATTGATCTTCCAATTCTTGACGACGGTTCAGCCAAGGGCTCTTGTGAGATAGTAGTCGGTGAGACGTCACGCGAAATTTCCGCCTCTCTTGAAGCGCAAACCGAGGGGCTTGAGTTCGCCATTCTTGCGCAGGGCACGAGCATTGCTCTTGAGGGTGATTATTTCGTTATCGCGGCTGCGGCTTATTATTTTATGGAGGTTTACGCGTCGGGCGACGGCGCTTCTGTCACCGTTCCCGAGGAGGTATCCTTGCACGAGCCGATAGTTAAGGAGGCAAAGAATTTCATTCTCCTTATCGGTGACGGAATGGGTGTTTATCAGACGAGGCTTTTTGAATATCTTGAAAACGGCGTTGAATACGGCGACGGCGAGGATATTTTCTATGGATATATGCTCCCATATATGGGTTATTCTAGGACGGATTCTCTTTCGGGAACCACGGACAGCGCGGCGGGCGGAACGGCTCTTGCGTGCGGTATTAAGACCTATAACGAATATATCGGTCGCGACAAGGATCAAAATGACGTAAAATCCATAACCGAGCTTGCACACGAGCTGCGCAAGAGTGCGGCGGTAATGTCAACCGAAACGCAGACGGGCGCTACTCCCGCATCCTTCTCCGCGCACGCGGACAGCAGAAACAGCTCATCCGAAATAATTGAATCGATCTATGCGGGCAAGGCGAAGTACGGAACGCTCGTGGATTGCGGATACAATTATTACAGCTCCAAATATATGACTCTCATTGAAAATCGAATTACGGATGCGCTTGCAACCGTTGGTGCGAATGAAAACGGCTTCTTCCTTATGTATGAGGAGGCGTATATTGACAAGCACTGCCACGACAACAATCTTGAAAAGACGTTTGAGGCGCTTGTAAGATTCAATCAGGCGATCGCAAGATTTATGGAGTTTGCCTTCTACAATCCCGATACGTTCATTCTTATCACGGCGGATCACGAGACGGGCAAGCTTTATCCCGACGAGGACGGTATGCTTGCGTATCATCACGACGATCACTCCTCGGCTAACGTTCCGGTTTTCGCATACGGCGCGGGCGCGGAGCTTTTTGACGGAGCAGAGGTTGAAAACATCCAGATAGCGCACACAATTGCGGCTCTTATGGGAGTTGAGGATTTCGGCGATCAGTCCGTTTATCAGAGCTTGACGAAGGAATAAATTAAAACAGAACAATTTTCAAGGAGGAAAATATGACTTGGGGAGAGATGAGAGAAGTATTGGATGATGATGGCATATTGACTTTTTATGATAATGACGGTAATCCTGTTAACTTTGAATCGTTTTTTTACGCCAACGTACATCCGTATGAGTTCCACGTGCTTATGATGGCACAGGATACGGAAACCTATGGTGATGAGTTGCTTTGTGTAAGATTTGCGTATGATGCGAGCAAGGGCTTTTTGAATGACGATTGTTACTATCCGGTCTTAGAAGAGGATAGTCATACATTTAATCAACTTTTGTTTCTGTATGAGGGGTGGGATAAGGCTACAGACGAAGGCAAAGCAGTGTGTTCCAAAGTCATTACTCAAAAGGAATATGACATGCTCTTTGATCCGAGCTCAAACAAGGAGCTTACCGTTTATATCTGCTATCCCGACGGTACCTTCGGCACGGTGGATTTTAATCATATTCTGTTTACCGCCCTTGACAATCAAATATATTTTATTGCGCTTAACGATAACAACGACGTTCTTCCTTTCGCAGTTTACTGTGATGAGGATGACAATAGTGTATTTTATATTCAGCAGGTATCGGTTGACGTGGGGAACACGATAGCGGAGAAGCTGACGCGTACGCATATCATCGGCGGTGATGAAAATTTGGATATTCTTTGTAATGAGGGTAAGCATTACCATATGCGTCTTCGAAAGGATGACGAGCTTGTTGAATATAAAAGGCTTTACACTTTTGAATATGATAATGAGCATTACGTATATTTCAGGGATATCAAGACCGATCTTATGTGGTGCTTTGAAATTGAAAACGTACTTGGTCAGTGGCGCGCAGTTCGTATAGATAATAGCAGCAAATCAAAGGAGATATTCTGGAATCACCCGCATCACTATAGGGTAACCAATGAGCATAACTTATTTAATGATAATGAATGTACCTTTACACGTTCTTTTGATGACGAAGAAGAGACTCTTTACGTAGTGGGAAATGTTGTGTATGGGAAGTATCACTATTTTGCTCTTACTACAAAGGAAGAAAAAAGCAAAAAGAGCGGTGATACAGATGTGATGCTTTATTGCTTGGTTCGCCCCCGCGGAGAGCCTTGGCTATATCCGGTTGAGGACGAGTATGAGGCGCAAGCCGTTATTGATAAATTTAATTCACTGTAATTTACTGAAAAAACCACCGAGGCTGTTGCCTCGGTGGTTTTTATTGATTACCAGATTACTATTCTCTTATCGGGGGCGATGTACATTTTATCGTTTTCGGTTACGCCGAATGCGCTATACCACTCGGGGAAGTTTCTGGGTGGCATATTTGCACGAAGGATGCAAGGACCGTGAACGTCAACCGCAAGGAGCATCTGACTGTATTCGGGTCTTGCCTTCTGACACCAAACGCGTGCCCAGTTGGAAAAATACTCCTCGTAGGATGCGCCCTCGGTTCTTGACATAATATGGAGCGTTACAGCCATACCGCCGTTATCTGCCATATTTTCGCTTACGATGAATGCGCCGTTTACCTTGCCCCAAGGAAGCTCGATGCCGTCGAACTGCTCGATCATCTGATTTACCTTGGCTTCAAATCTCTTGAAGTCGTCCTCGGTCCACCAGTCGTTGATATTACCGTTCTCATCACATTTTGCGCCGTTTGAGTCGAACGCGTGGGAGATCTCGTGGCCGATTACCGCACCGATACCGCCGAGGTTCTCGCTTCTTGTCTGATTAAGTGAGTAGAAGGGGGGCTGAAGGATAGCCGCGGGGAAGGTGATATCGTTTACGAAGGGATCGTAGCACGCGTTTACCATATGGCCGGGCATTGCCCAATTCTCGGGCTCTGTGGGCTTATCAAGCTTTGAGTAAGAATCAAGCTCTCTTATTGCGCCGAGTGCGCGAACTATATCGAAAAGGGAAGCGGAGGGATCGAAAACGAGCTTATCGTAGATGGCTCTCGATTTATCGGGATATCCCATCTTTACGCCCATTGTGGAGAGCTTAAGTATTGCCTTTGCTCTTGTCTCCTCGCCGAGGATCTCATTTGTCTTGATGCGCTCCTTATATGTGTCGATGATCTGATAAACGATCTCTGTGATATCCTTCTTTGCTTCCTCACCGAAGTATTTATCGCCGTAGTAGATGCCCACGGGCTCGGAATACATACCGGACGCGAGATTGTAAGCGAATTTATCGATGGGCGACATTACCGCAACACCCGTGATGGCGCGCATATACATACCACCCATATCGCGAAGCTCCTCGGAAAGATAGGGGCAGGACGAGAGAAGTCCCGTTACGTAAGCCCAATGCTTATAAAGCTCAAGCGTATCCGCGTTGAGTATCTTGGTGAAATCACCGAAGTATCTGGGCTCTGTTACTACTACCGTTTCGGGTACTCTGCCGAAAAGATCGTTAAGGATTGCTTCAAAATTAACGCTTGAGAGCATTGCAGAGACGTCGGAGGTGGGCATGGGATTATACATCTCAACGTATCTTGACCACTCCTCGCGGGTCTTTGCAAGGGATGCGATGATCTCGTCGAACGAAAGAGCATCTGCAACGTATTTTTCCTGATCCTCTGCGCTAAGGTCGGTCTTTGCCATAACTGCCTTTGCCACGTTTGTCCAGATACCGAGAATCTGCTCCTTCTGAGCAGCCATTTCGGGCTTATAGTAGCTTGCGTCGGGAAGGATAACGGAAGCACCCTGCATATATACGAGGCGCTGCTTTGTGTTCTTCATATCGGTATCAGCGCCGATATTGAGGGGCGTGGGAATGCCGCAAAGTGAAAGTGTCTTATAAAGGCGGCTGAAGTCCTCAAGTGTTGTGATCTCACCGAGAACTGCGAGATTTTTGAGTGCGGGGGCGATACCGTCCGCAGCCTTTTTATCCGCATTTTTTGCGATCGCGTAAAGCTCGCAAGCGCGTTTAAGATGCTCGTTGGGATAGGACTTGCTCTCGGTCATAGCCTCGAATTCACCCATCATTGTTTTTTCCACCGAGTCGGCAAGCTTAGCAAAGCCGCCCGCGGTGGGCTTATCGTCGGGTATAACAAGCTCGTCGAGTGTTTTTTGGTTGACATATGTATAGAGGTCATCCTGAATTCTGATATTTTCCATAGTTTTCTCCTTTTATCAGTATTAATTTTTCTTGATTATATCACAAAAAGCTTGATATTGCAATACATTTTGGCTTACAAATTCCAAAAAATCGGCAATTTTAGGTTGCTTTTATTCCTTTAAGGTGAGCAAAAGCTCTGTTAATTCTTCAAGCGTTGCGGCGGTGTTTATGCGGTTGCGGAGTTCTGCCGCGCCGCGAAGTCCCTTCATATACCAGCCGAGGTGCTTGCGGCTCTCAGCCACTCCCGCGCGCTCGCCCTTATCCTCTATCATAAGTCTGAGGTGTGAGAGTGCTACGTCGATGACCTCGTTTTGCGGTATCTCGCGGATCGGTCTGCCTTCAAAGAGACCTACGGTATTTTCAAATATCCACGGGTTTCCGAGCGCGCCCCTGCCTATCATAATTCCGTCGCAGCCTGTTTCATTCATCATTTTTACGGCGTCATTCGGTGTGAAAATATCGCCGTTGCCGATAACGGGGATGTTTACCGCTTTTTTTACTGCGGCGATCTGAGTCCAGTCTGCATAGGGGGCATATTGCTGCTCCCTTGTTCTTCCGTGAACGCAGATAAGCGTAGCACCCGCCGCTTCGAGTATTTTTGCCATCTCTACGGCATTTATGCTGTTTTTGTCCCAGCCTATGCGGATCTTGACCGTTACGGGAATATCCACGGCTTTTACTACTGCTGAAACTATTTCCGCGGCAAGAGCGGGATTTTTAAGAAGCGCCGAGCCCTCGCCGTTTGAAACGACCTTGGGGACGGGGCAGCCCATATTTATATCTATTGCGGTGGGAGTAAAAAGTGACGTTGTGCCGCGGTAGGAGTTTTCCGCTATCATTTTTGCAGCCTCTGCCATAAAGGACGGCTCACTTCCGAATATCTGGACTGCCATCGGCAGCTCTCCTTCGCGTATCGCCGCCAAGGGTGCGGTCTTTGAGGGGGAAGCCGAGAGGCTCTTTTTGATCCTTTGCTCGTAGCAGAGCGCCTTTGCGCACACCATCTCGCTTACGAGATATTCCGCGCCGAAGCTCTTACACACCGTGCGGAACGCGTGATCGGTCGCTCCCGCCATTGGGGCGAGCATTATTCCGTGCTTTAACTCCGTATTACCTATTTTAAGCATTGGCTTCTCCTTTCCTGCAATTTGATCATTACATTGATTTTATCACATTTTGCGCTCTTAGTCAACTTATATTTTGTGGGGGTAGGGCATATATTTTAACAAAAAATCAAATTTTGGGGGCGGAGCGTGGATATTAAAAATTACAGAGGGTTAAATGCGGATCAGGCGGCACAGTCGCGCGCAAGATACGGCTCTAACGCTATGAGCAGAAAAAAGAAACGGAGCTTTATATCGTCCTATATTTCAAATCTTGGAGATCCCGTGGTGCGCGTGCTGATTATTTCCTTAGCTGTGAACATTATCTTTACGTTCAGGAGCGTGGATTGGATCGAAACGGGTGGGATAGCGGTCGCGATACTGTTATCCACTGTGATATCCACTCTCTCGGAGCGCTCGTCGGACAGGGCCTTTGAGAGGCTGAGCAAGGAAGCAAAAAGCCTTTGCACCGTTTTGCGCGGTGGCAAAGCCGAGAGGGTGAGCGCGGACTCCGTGGCGGTCGGGGACGTTATCGTACTCGGCGCGGGGGACAAGATAGCCGCGGACGGAATTTTGATAAGGGGCAGTGTGGCTCTTGATCAATCAGCTATGACGGGGGAGAGCAGAGAGGCACAGAAGAGTGTATTTTTGGGGAATTTTACTTCGTTTGACGGTGTGGACGAAAAATGGCTCTCGCCAGATGCAGAAAGCTCCTGCCTTGCGGGGTGCTTTGTGTCCTCCGGAGAGGGTGAGATGCTCGTTTGCAGGGTGGGGGACCGCACGTATCTTGGCGGAATAGTTGGGGAGCTTCAGGCACAAGTGCGCGAAAGTCCCTTAAAGCTCAGACTTACGAAGCTTGCAAAGCAGATAAGTCTGCTCGGCTACGGAGCTGCGGCGCTTATCGCTCTTGTGAGCTTGTTTTCTGCGATATTCGTTGAGAGCGGATTTGTAAGAGAGGTCATTTTATCAAGGCTTACCGATCCGCGTTTTATGGCAGAGCAGCTGCTTCATTCGCTCACTCTTGGGCTTACGGTGGTCATAATGGCGGTGCCAGAGGGCTTGCCGATGATGATAGCGGTGGTGCTTTCATCAAACGTCAAGAGGATGCTTTCGGATAACGTGCTTGTGAGAAAGCAGACGGGAATTGAGGCTGCGGGCAGTATGAATATCCTTTTTACCGACAAAACGGGTACTCTGACGCGCGGCAGGATGAGCGTTTGCGCTTTTATTCTGCCCGACGGGAGCAGGGTGGACTCGCTTTCGGATTTTAAAAAGGGGTATCCTGCTCTCTTTCGTTCGTTTTGCGAGAATGCGCTTCTTAATACGGGCGCAAGAGAGGGGAGATGCCGCGAGATAATCGGAGGAAACGCGACGGAGCGCGCGCTGTTTGAGGCGGCGAGCGGGCATATCCGCGCCGATGTGGGAACGGTGATATCGGCTCTGCCTTTTGAGAGCGAAAATAAGTATTCAAGCGCGACGACTTACGAAAAAACATATTTTAAGGGGGCGCCGGAAAAATTGCTCGATGGGGTGCTTCACTCCGACAGGCTTGCGGTCGAATATGCGATATCGCTTGCGCAGGGTGAGGGTAAGCGCGTTATAGCCTTGTGTGAGCAGGCTCCCGGTGAGAAAATGGTGTTCACTTGCGCCGCGGTGCTATCCGATCCGCCAAGGCGCGAGGCAAGAGCCTCGGTGGATGCGCTGAGAGGCGCGGGGATAGACGTGGTGATGGTAACGGGCGACGGCTTATTGACGGCTAAAAGCATTGCGCAAGGCGTTGGAATAATAAATCACAGCCGCGATATCTGTCTTACTCACGCGGAGCTTGAAGGGATGAGCGATGAGGAGCTTTCCAAGATCCTTCCGCGTCTTGCGGTGGTGGCGAGAGCGGTGCCGTCCGACAAGAGCCGTCTTATAAAAGCAGCCGCCTCGAAAAAGACGGTGGTGGGTATGACGGGGGACGGCATAAACGACGCGCCCGCGCTCCGTCTTGCAGACGTGGGCTTTGCCATGGGGCAGGGGAGCGAGGTGACGCGTGAGGCGGGGGACGTTGTTATTCTTGACGGTAATCTTTCCTCGATCGTTAAGGCGGTGCTTTACGGTCGTAATATTTTTAAGAGCATAAGAAAATTCCTCGTTTTTCAGCTGACGGTCAATTTTTCATCGGCTCTTGTGTGTATGATCGCGCCGCTCCTCGGTTTTGAAACTCCGATAACTGTTACGCAGATGCTTTGGGTGAATATGATAATGGATACGCTTGGCGGTCTTGCCTTTGCGGGCGAGGCTCCGCAGAAGAGGATAATGCGCGAGCGTCCAAAGAGGCGCGACGAGTCGATAATCAACGGCTATATGGCGCACCAGATAGTTTTTTCGGGTGGCTTTTCCGCGCTCGTATCCCTGCTTTTTCTGAAGGCTCCGTTTTTTGTTTCGCATTTTCGCGACAGTGAGGGGGATATTGTGCTTCTTTCGGCATTTTTTGCGCTCTTCATTTTTCTTGGGGTGATGCAATGTATAAATTCGCGGACGGATAGGCTCAATCTCTTTAACGGTATAACGAAAAATCCCGCGTTCGCGATTATTATGGCGTTGATCCTTGTTATACAGGTATCGTTTATTTATTTCGGCGGCTCGGTGTTGAGAGCGACGCCCCTTTTGCCCAATGAGCTGGCATTCTCATTTCTTTGCGCGTTTTCCGCGGTGCCGTTTGAGATACTCAGAAAGATGATCTGGCGGTTTTCGGGGCATAGCGACGGATTTTAGTGTGGAAAGCGGTTCTTCTCATTTTTAAAAATTCACTTGAAAAGTGCTTTTCGGTATGATATAATACATATGAAATATTTGCGAATGGCGGTGTTAAGATGGATATCATATCGAACGCGGAATTTAATAAGAGGATTAAGGAAGCACCGCTCGGCGCATATCTTTTTTACGGTGAGGAGGATTATCTCAAATCCCACGCCGTTAAAGCCTTAAAGGATGCTTTACAGATCGACGAGGCTCTTGAGATCTTTAATTTTGTACAGCTCGATGTTCTCGATTACGATCCCGAGCGGCTCATCGATGCGCTCTCCATGCCTCCCATGATGGCTGAATATAAGCTTGTTGTGCTTACGGGTCTTAATATAAAAAAGATGGTAAACAACGGTGAGCTTACACGTCTTACCGACGCGCTCTCCCATCTTGACGAGTTTGATTATAACGCATTTGTTTTGGTCGTACCCTCGGGCAATATTACTGAGGAGATGCCCAAAAAAGCTCCTACGGGGGCGTTGAAGACCCTTTCCGAGAGGCTTCAGCCCGTTAAGTTTGAGACTCCCACTCAGCAAAAGCTGACTCTTTGGGCGGTGCGCCATTTTGAGCATCACGGAATAAAGGCTTCCCCCGTTGATTGCTCCTATCTTATAGAGCATTGCGGCAGAAGCATGTTTACTCTCAGCTCTGAGATAGAGAAGCTTTCACTTTACGCGCGCTCGCAGGGCAGGGATACCCTTGAGAGGGCGGACATTCCGCTTATCTGCTCGGAGGAGATGGAATACGGCGCGTTTGAATTTTCCAATGCTATACTTGACGGAAGAAGGGGAGATGCGCTCTCGATCCTTTCGGTCATGAAATTCAAGCAGGTCGATCCGCTTATGGTAATGGGCGAGCTTTCGGGAATATTTTCCGACCTTTTAAAGATAAAGATTATGTCTCTTTCCGGCAAGAACGCGTCGCAGATAGCCGCGGAGACGGGGATCAATCCTCACAAGGCGGGGCTTTATCTCAACAGCGCAAGAAAAATGGAGCTTTCGCGTCTGCAAAGAGCGGTTTCAATGGTGAGCGAGACGGATCTCGCTATGAAATTCCGATACGACTCGGGATATCTCGGACTTGAAAAGCTCATTTGCTCTCTTTAATATGAAAAAGAACACCTCGAGCGAGGTGTTCTTTCTCTTTATTTTCATTTGACGTAAACGTAATTGTTGAGAAATTCGTTTATTTTGGACATTGGGATCGCGCAGCCGTATGTAAGGCTCTCAGAGCCTGCGAAGTTGAGCCCGACAAGTCTGCCGTAAGGATCGACGAGCGGTCCTCCGCTTGAGCCGTGATTGATTGTGGCACTATGGACTATTGCTTCAAAATTCATTTTGCCGTTATCCTCGGTGTTTACCTGCTCGAAGAGAAGGACCTCTCCGCAGGTAAGGGCGTTTTTCATTCCCTCTGGCGAACCGAGAGAGATAACGTGGTCGCCTTTCTTTGGATCACTGCCGAGCTCTATCTCTAAAAGCTCGTATTTTACCTTATTTTTATCGTATTTAAAATATATGAGTGCGAGATCGTAGCTCTCGTCAGCTGCCTCTACCGTGAGATTCTGGTGCTTGTATATGTGCGCGTCGAAGCTGTTTCCCCAAGGGTCCTCAACGCTTATTGCCTGCTGTGAAAAGCCCTCCTCGATATTTACAACGTGATAATTGGTGAGAACGTATCCGTAGCCGTTTGAGATATCTATGACGACGCCCGAGCCCTGGGAGGTCTGCGATTCCGTTTCAATAAATCCGCCCATAGCAGAGTTAAAGGATTTATTGCGTACGGTCACGGTGCTTCTCGCGGCGGTGAGATTTATTTGCTCTGTTGCGCTCTCGGCGTCAAGAGCAAAGTATGCATAAAGATTAAGATCCGCGATTATGGGAGTTGCAAAATTGAACCTGATGCTTCCCGAATACCAGCCCGTGAAGATGTGCATATCCTTAATCGGACATTCGGGCTCTATCACCGTTTCACCGTATTCAACAAGAGAGGTCTTGTAAAGCTCTCCGTCAACATAGAAGCGGACGGTTTGCTTTTCAGCGAAATTGAGAAACAGACAGCCGGTAAGCGTTAGTGCTATAAGTATAAAGGCGAGTGACGCCGATAATATTTTCTTCATAAGTGATCATCTCCTTTTCTCTATTTTACCACATTTTATTCGGATTGTAAATAAGCTTTTGATCAACAAAATGTAAAAAATATTTGACATATACAAAAAAATATGTTATAATCCATTTTTGCAGACTACCGAAGGGAGCTTTAAAGGATATGATATTAACTATCGATATTGGAAATACGAGTATTGCGCTTGGCGGCTTTAAGGGGGGCGAGCTTAAATTTGTGGTTCGTCTTTCAACGGATATTACAAAGACCGAGGATGAGTACGCAAGCAAGCTTCTTAATATTTTAAGGATATACGGAGTTAAAAAGGAGGATATCAGCGGAGCGATAATCTCAAGCGTGGTGCCGCCGCTTAATTCCGTTATGAAGAACGCGATAAGCTTGGTTTACGGTGTTGAGCCCCTTATGGTTTGTCCCGGAGTAAAAACGGGTATAGGTATCCTTTGCGATTCTCCCTCGTCCGTTGGTGCTGATCTTATCTGCTCCTGCGTTGCGGCAAACGAAATCTACGGTGCGCCCTCGCTCATAATCGATATGGGAACTGCGACGAAGATGATAGTTACAAATAAAGCCGGCGCGTTTACGGGTGTCTCCATAATCCCCGGGGTTATGATGGGACTTAACGCGCTCGCAAGCGGTACTGCTCAGCTCCCGCAGATAAGCCTTGAAGCGCCTCCTGCAGTTATAGGCAAGAACACCGTTGACTGTATGAAGAGCGGTGTAATATTCGGTCACGCAAGTCTTATCGACGGAATGATCGAAAGGATATATCGCGAGGTGGGATGCGAGCTTCCCGTTATCGTTACGGGCGGATATGCAAGCGCGATAGCTCCGCATTGCGACCACAAGATGACTCTTGACAAGGATCTTGTATTGAGAGGTCTTTACATCATATATAACAAAAATAAATAATTTAATATTTTAGTTCGTTTAAATCTCTTTTTTAAGAGTAAATTTATAAATTTTAGCGTTGTATCGCGTATGCGAACGACAGCAAGGAGTAATTTATGATCAAAACACAAAACAAACGAATGTCAACCGAGACCTTGGTGCTTGCTTCACTTATGACGGCTCTTGTAGTGGTCTTTCAGTGCTTGGCAACATACACCGCATTCTTCGGACCCTTTTCAACTGCGATCGGTCTTATACCGATAGTAATAGGTGCGGCGATGTGCGGGCCCTTAGTGGGTGCGTGGCTTGGATTCGTATTCGCGCTCGTGGTTATTATCACGGGCGGAGCAAACCTCTTTTTTATGTTCAGCGTTCCCGGAACGATCATCACCGTTTTGGGTAAGGGAATTGCGTGCGGAGCGGCTTCCGGACTTGTTTACAAGCTGTTAAAGAGCTTTAATAAAACCGTTGCTGCCATCGTTTCCGCGCTTGTCTGCCCGATCGTAAACACGGGTATCTTCCTCCTTGGCTCTGCCTTATTCTTTATGCCCTTTGCGGATAAGATAGGCGACCTTCTTAAAATGGAGGAGGTGGGATTTGCGCTGTTTATTGCAATGGCATTCGGTAATTTCCTTTTTGAGATAGGAATGAACGCCGTTTTATCCCCCGTTATCGTGAGAATACTTGATATGAGGAAAAAGAAATAATTTGGTGAGGGGTTAGTTTGCCCCTGTGTCCGCCTACGCGGCGCGCGCCTACTTTTCAAAAAAGTAGGCAAAACGATCGCTTGGTTTGTGTTGATTATTAACCCGCGCGTCATCCTCGAGCGTCAGCGAAGGATCTTGCGCGGAGTACAGACTAAATCTTCGCAAATTTTCGCCCATTCGCGTGCGAATTGGCGGTTTTGAAGCATCAATCCCGCCCTTACGTGCAAGCACGACGGTCGGTATTGCTACTTCAAAACTACGAAAATCAATCTCAATGAGCTTGATTTTCTAAAATTTACTTACTGTTATTACAGACGTGAAGAAAGTGCTAACATACCGTCTATTATAAGTGTAGCAAATTACAGATTTTTAAAGCGCCTGTTAAAATGCTTTAAAAATCGTTATGTGTTGCTCCGCAACACAATATGCGCGGATTTAGTCGGTTTAGCACTCACTAAACGGCTATTGGGTGTAGCTTTTTAAAGCTTTTTTGGTACTTTTTTCTCGAAAAAAGTACAATCTAAAATCTTACTAACTTACTAATTAATCAAAAACCGCGAGGATTTTTCCTCGCGGTTTTATTTTGGTTTGGATTATTTAACTGTTATACCTGTGATGTGAGTGTTAAGGTTTTCGGGATAAACAGCGTCTTTTCTGTTTTCACTGTCGTACCAATAAGCAAAGCCTTCAACGTCAACAACGTCGCCCTCTTCAAGAGCCTCAACTGCTTTGTAAATGTCTGAATCTGCATCTGTGAGGTAGCTCTCTACGCAGAAATCGTAGTTCTGACCGTTCAAGCTGAACGTTACGTAGATATCCTTACCGCGTTCACCGCCCTGGTAGGTCATGCTTACGAATGTAAGTCCCTTGAACGCGAGCTTCATATTCTGATATTTAACGATATCTGCCGTGCCGAGCTTTTCGGTAGCATCCGTAAAGGGAGCAACGTACTTGCCCTCGATGATTGTCAACGTTGCGTCAACGATCTCAACCTCGCCGGACCACATATCCTTATATCCCGTTACGCGAACCTTCGTGCCGGCAACGAGATTATTGTATTCCTCCTCCGTGCAATTAAGCTCGTAAAGGAAATATCCGCCAACACCGTCCTGAAGATAGAAGGAACCCTTGCCCACTCCGTTATCGGACCACCAAGCCTGCTTGCCCTGAACGTAAGCCTCTATGGTAACCTCGGTTCCAAGAGCGGCTGCGTTATACTCTTCCCAGGTCATAACGCCCTCGCTCTTAGTGTAGATGTCCTCTGTAGGAACGGGACAAGCAACGAGTGTGAGCATCATAATGAGAACCAATACTGAACAAATAATCTTTTTCATTTTAAATTCTCCTTTTGAAAAATGAATTTTACAGGTATATTATACACCTTTTTATAAAAAAGTCAATAATTTATTGATTTTTTCTGCTTTTTAAAGTATGAGCAATAAAATACGCTCCCATAACGAGCCAGACTGCGCCGAGGACGTAAAGGAGAGCCTTACTCTCGGCGGGCAGATCGCCGTGTATTTGCTGAGTGGCGTTATTATCATTACCCGAATACTGATCGAGCTTATAAAGAGAGTTCATTTTTTTGAACGTTTTTTCAAAAAATGCATCGTCTATGACTTGCTCTCTTTCAACCGCCTTGCGCGTTTCCTCGATAATCTCGCCCGCTACGTTTCGAAGAATGGACGATCCGTTGAAAACGGAAGTTGTGAAGGTGCTTTCAATATTGTTGAGCATCAGCTTGGCGGCATCTATCTTTACGTCGTAATAAAGCTCGTTATCCTCACCCGCGCGGCTCAGATAATCCTGATATTCCGCGGACTCGTGTGCCTTGCTAGTGACGGGGATATAGCCCTCGGTCTGTGAATAGGCTATCTGCACGTCGTTGGTGAGCAAGAATTGCGCAAAAAGCCAGGATGCGAGCACCTCTCCGCTGTCCTCCTTATTGAATATGCAAAGAGAGGGACCTTGGGATATCATTTTCTTGTTTTCGGTATCGTACTGAGGTATTGCTCTTACTTCTATATCGTAAGGAACGGACGAGCCGTGGACCTCGTTCAGCGGGGAATCGTGTCCCATCCAGGTAGCGCCCGCCGTGGAGTCTATTGCGAATATGCAACGTCCCATATTGAGATAGTTTGCGGGATATCCCGTTGTTGCAAAGGTTGAAAACGCGCCGGTGGCAACATGCGAGCCGATCTCCTCAAGAATATCCTTAGTGGTATCGTTGAACAGGAGCATATCGCCCTCGTCGTTTGAATAGGGTGCGCCGAGCTGCTCGAGCATCGATATCATCATATTATCCGTGGATTTGTAAATGAATGGGATAAGAACACTCTGACCGTTTGCTATATAATTGCCGTTTTCGTCCCTTCCGAGGCTCATTGCGTATTCGCTGACCTCGAAAATGAAATCCCACGTGAGGGTTTCGGGGAGCGTGAAGCCGAGAGCCTCGACAAGATCGTTATTTATATAGCAAGCCTCGGTCGAGCGCATATAGGGAAGCGCGTACTGAATTCCGCCTATCTTGCCCTCGTCAAGAAATTCGGGGATTATCTCATCGGTTCTCACGGAGTCAAATCTTACCTCCGAGCCGCCAAGACCGTATCTTTCGTCCGCCATCAGCTCATCGAGCGGAAGCATCACGTTTTCGCCCTGCATATAGGTAGCTATATGGTCGGGGTAGGTGATGCACACGTTTGGAGTGGTGCGCTGAGGAAGATTTGTGATAACGTCGTTGAAGATGTCCTTATAGTCGGTATAGACCTTTTTTATTACGTTGATATTGGGATAAAGAGCCTCAAAATCCGCTATCGCCTTATCGTAGATGGCATTCTGAGTTGGATTGCTCTCGTTTTTTGACCAGAAAACTATATCGTATTGCTTTGAGGTGTCGAAATCCTCGGGCATCTCAAAGGTGGGGAGAGCCTTTTGTCCGTGGCAGCCCGAAAGAGCCAAAAGTCCAAAAAAAACGGAGCAAAGGAGCAGGGCAGAAACTAATCTTTTAAAAATCATCCCTTTGTGCCTCCTCTCGAAACGCCCTCCATAATTCTGTCCTTGAAAATGAGGAAGAGAATGATGAGGGGAACTGAAATGACCGTGACAGCCGCCATCATAGCGGGGATGTTTTCACGTCCGAAGCCGCTTTCCCTAATCGTCTGTATGCCGTTTGATACGAGGAAATACGCTTCGTCGTCTGTAATAAGCCTTGGCCAGACGTAAGAATTCCAGCATTCGATTATTTTGAGAATAAGAATGGTAACGATGGTGGGGCTTGATATGGGCACCATCACCTTTATAAGGTAGTTAAAATCTGTTGAGCCGTCCACCTGCGCGGCAAGATAAAGCTCGTCGGGGATCTGGGCGAAATTCTCCTTTAATAAATAAAGGTAGAAAATCGAGGTCACGGAGGGGAGGATCAGACCTAAGAAGGTGTTCCTCAGCTCAATCTCGGTGATCGTTGCAAAATTCGTGATGATGACAAGCTCGTTGGGTATCATCATAAGCGCGAGCAGGAGTGTGAACGCGGCATTCTTACCCTTGAAGTCAAGTCGCGCGAAGGCAAATGCGGCAAGAGTTATGACCGTTATCATAATTATCGTCGTTGCAAGAGTGAATATCAACGTATTAAGAAGATATTGTCCGAGCGGAACGGCTGTAAATGCCGTGACAAAATTTTCAAACGTGATGACCGAGGGCAAAAATTTCGGGATGCTCTCGGAATTGTACTCTGCAAAGCTTTTGAAGGAGTTTTGTATCATCCAATAAAACGGGAAAAGCACGGCAATTCCCCACAGAGTGAGCCCAAAATACGTGAGCGCGCTTTTGATCGCTTTTGCGATGCCGGTTTTATTTTTGATCTTTTTATAATCGTTCATACGCGCCTCACTTTCCGTACGTTACGTGCTTTTTGCTCACGATGAGGTTGATGCACGTGATGGTAAGTACTATGCAGAACAAAATGATCGCCGCGGCGGACGCAAAGGACGGATATCCGCCCCCGTCGCTGTAAAGCATATCGTAAACGTATCCGACGATGGTATTCATTTCCGCTGTGTTAAGATTTTCGCCAAAGAGCGCGACCGCGTCGCTATAAGCCTTAAAAGCGCCTATAAATCCCGTGATGACGAGATATGCGATGGTGGGAGATATCATTGGAAGGGTTATTTTCCAAAACACTCTGTTTTCGGGCGTGCCGTCAACCGACGCCGCCTGATAGAGAGTTTCGTCAACGCTTGCGAGAGCGCTGGTAAGTATGAGGATCTTAAAGGGCAGAACCACCCATACAGTGTAGATGCAAAGCACGAGCATCTTTGCCCAATACGCGCCGTCGATGAAATCTATCGCAGTGCCTCCAAGACTCGTGATGAAGAAATTCACAAGTCCGTCGCTGTAGGGCGTTTTTTTGAAAAGTATCATAAAAACAAGGCCTACTGCGAGAGTGTTCGTGACGTAGGGAAGGAAAAATATCGTCTGATACGCCTTTTTGAGCCATTTTATCGAGGAGAGTCCCACGCTTATGACCAATGCGAGCGCGGTGGACGATGGAACAGTTATGATAACGAGCAAAAAGGTGTTTTTGAGCGCCTGCAAAAAATACGGGTCGCGCAGAACGTACTGATAGTTGTAGAAGCCAACACCGAAAAATTCGCCCGAGGCAAAATTGTACCCCTCCTCAAAGGAATATATCAGCACGTCGATCAAGGGATATAGCATAAAGACTCCCACGAACGCAAACGCGGGGAGGAGGTACAGCCAGCCCTTGATATTTTTATTGATCTTCATTTTTTCACCGACCTTTCAGTGAACGTATTTATTCATATTAATAATACTATAAAAGCGGCAAAATGTCAATAAAATAGCTATTGAAAAATGCTAAAAATTGTGTTATTATGATTTATATACTTGATTTTACACGGAGGTGCCGTATGAAGATATATGAAAATAAAAGCTTCGGTGAGGAGCGCGCGCTTTACGGCGCGGACGGGCTTTTGCTCGTTGGATGCTCGTTTGACGGAGAGGAGGACGGCGAGAGCGCACTCAAGGAGGGCAAGAACATAGTTTGCGACGGAGTGCATTTTAATTTGCGCTATCCGCTCTGGCACGATACGGACGTGAGAATGGTCAACTGCGAGATGACGGAGCTTTGCCGCGCGGCTCTTTGGTACTCGGAAAATATAGATATAAGAGCATCGAAGCTTCACGGAATAAAGGCTCTGCGCGAGTGCAGGGATATAAGGATCGCGGATTGCGACGTAAAGAGCGTTGAGTTCGGATGGTTCTCCCATAATATAGATATTGAAAATTCAAGCTTTGGAGGTGAGTATTTTATGCTCCGCGCGACGGGCTTGAATATGAAAAATTCAAGTCTTCTCGGTAAATATTCATTTCAGTACATAGAAAATTCCGTTTTTGAAAATTGTAATTTTGACACGAAGGACGCGTTCTGGCACGCGAAAAATATCGTTGTCAGAAATTCCGTGGTCAAGGGTGAGTATCTCGCGTGGTACTCTGAGAATATCACGTTTGAAAACTGCACCATCATAGGCACTCAGCCCCTGTGCTATTGCAAGGGACTTAAGCTTATAAATTGCAAGATGATCGACTGCGACCTCTCATTTGAAAGGAGCGAGGTCGAGGCGGACGTTGTGGGACATATCACGTCCGTTAAAAACGTTTATGGTGGCTATGTGAGAGCCGAAAGCGTAGGCGAGATCATTTGCGATGACGAAAGAGCGGTAGGAAGGGTAGAAATACTGTAGGAAATTGAAAAATCTTTGGTTTAAAACTTGACAAGCAAGGATTTTTGGTTTATAATATCTTCCGTTGTTTTATTTGAAAGTGATTTTTTAGGAGGTGTTGTTTGTGATCATCGATTTGAATCCGATGCTTCGCGGCGAGGTGAACGTGATAGATATTGATTTCGTTCTTACGCCCGAGATAATTGAGGACGTAACATTTGAGGTCGGCGCGCGCGTTTTCGGTAAGATCACGAATAACGCGGGCTATATGAGGCTTACTCTCAAGGCGGAGCTTCCTTACGTTGGTGAGTGCGCTCGCTGTCTTGATACGGTGCGCGGTGTTTTCTCCCTCGACTTTGAAAGGACAGTTGTGACGGACGGAATGGTGAGCGAGGAAAAGCTTGAGGAGAGCGTTGACGAATACATCGTTCTTGATAACGGAAGGCTCGTCCTCGACGATGCTGTTCGCGAGGAGCTTCTCATCGATTTCCCGCGCAAGCTGCTCTGCTCTGAGGATTGCGAAGGACTTTGTCCCAAGTGCGGAAAGCCCAAAAAAGAGGGCGATTGCGGCTGTGTGACAAAAGAAATTGATCCAAGATTAGAAGTTTTAAAAAAATTACTTGACAAATGAAAAAATATGTAGTATAATATCGTAGATAAATTGTGTATCACACTAACAAGGAGGTGTAGGACAATGGCAGTACCGAAGAGAAAAGTGTCTAAGGCTCGCAGAGACAAGAGACGTTCTAACAACTGGAAGCTCGATCTTCCCGGCATCGTAAAGTGCCCCAAGTGCGGAGAATTCGTACTCTCTCACAGAGTTTGCAAGAAGTGCCGTTCTTACAATGGCAAGGAAGTTATCAAAGAGGAAGCTTAATTAAAAGCGTCTGTATCGCGTAGGCGATTAAAATAAGGAACTTATTCTGTTATCGTCACAGGTGAGTTCCTTTTTTTACTTATTTTGAAAGTTTAATCTCAGGAGAAAAATATGAAAAAGTCAACTATTATTACTGTTTTATGCTTTGCGCTTGGAATTATCGTTCTTGCGGTGGGCTTTATTCTTTTGACGGACAATAATATCTCAAACAATCTGTTTCCCACTACGACTACCACGACCACAACGGGAGGCGGCGGAGGGGACAAGCCCGAATATAAGCCGATGGATTTCTTTTCCGAGGACGTGAGTCAGTATATCACTCTCGGTCAGTACAAGGGAATTGAGATAGAGGTGGATATGCTTGAGGTCAGTGACGAGACGATAGATATGCAGATCCATCAGCTTCTCGTTACCGAGGATAAGTTCACTAAAAATTTCACGGGTACAGTTACAGAGGGCACGGTGTTTAATATTGACTATACCGGCTATCTTGACGGCGTGGCATTCAAGGGCGGAAATGATGTTGACGTTGAGGCGTATATTCTTGACGGCAAGTTTTATCTTATTGACGGCACGTCCTTTATAGAAGGATTCGCGGAAGGAATAATGGGACGTAACGCGGGAGAGGAATTCGATATCAATGCTAAGTTCCCCGATGAATACGCACAGAACGAGAGCCTTGCGGGAAAGACCGTTGTATTTAAAATAAAGATAAACTACATTGCCGAAACGGAAGAGCCCTCGGACGAGTGGGTGGCTGAGTTTACAGACGATGCGTATAAGACACTTGCTGAGTTCAAGCAGTATTTTAAGGACAGCATCAATCCCGAGATAGAAAAGGCAAACGTGAGCGCGCTCTGGGACAAGATCTGCAATGCGGCGACCGTTATTGAGATACCTGAGCAGCAGAGCGATTATTATTATAACGTATATAAGGAGCAGCTCGAATACTACGCACTGTATTCCGCATATTTCTTTGGAAAGAGCATGACATACGAAGAGGTGCGCGCTTATATGGGCTATGAGACCGAGGATGACCTTAAGGAATATGCCAAGGAGACCGTTAAGACCGAGCTTGTTCTTTATGCGATAATGCAGGCTGAGGGAATTCAGGCAACCGACGACGAGCTTGAGGCTTTTATTGCAGAGCTTATGGAGAGCGAGAGCAAGACGCGTGAGGAAATAATTGAGAAATACGGCGAGGAAGGTATGCGCAAGGATATTATGGTTGAAAAGACCGAGAAATTCGTTGAGGATAATAACTCGTTCGTTCTCAAGACCGAGGATGCGGAATAATATAATGCATTAGAATAAAAGCGATAAAACCGCAGGGCAGGGCTCTGCGGTTTTTGAACTAAAAAGTGAAAAAATATTTATAAAAAATGAAAAATCACTTGACAAAGCCAAAAAGGTGTGCTATAATGTCAAAGTCGAAAAAATATTGGGGTGTCGCCAAGCGGTAAGGCATCAGACTCTGACTCTGACATTACCGGGGTTCGAATCCCTGCACCCCAGCCAAAAAGAACGCAGAATAGGATACAATTATTTGTGTCAATTCTGCGTTTTATTTTTTGATTTTTTTCATTTTTGCATTGCTTTATCTTGAAAAATGTGTTATAATAAATGTGCGACGCAGTTTAATATTCTCATGTCCGGAGTCTATGTTGGTAAAAACGTAGGCTTTGCTTGTCATATCTTCGGACGTGAACTGTGTCGCAACAGAAGCGAAACTGCGTTTTTCAGTGCGTAGTTTCGGCTACGCACTTTTTTGTTTTTAGGAGGCATGTTATGAAAAAGATTTTAGCTTTATGCTTGACCGTAGTTTTATGTTTATTCTGTCTTGCATCGTGCGGTAGCGCACATAAAGAAAACGAATGGTTTTCTGAAGAAAAATTGACTGACTGCCTTGTAGGTGGCTTGCCTACAATCACCAAAGATTACGTAAATCATAATGACGAGGATATTTACGCCGAGCTTACCGATAGCGAATTTGAAGCTTACGCAAGGTCGGTATATGATTATTTGCTCTCTCAGGAGTATAAATATCTCGGCACTCGCGGAGAACAAAAAGGCACTTTGGCAGGATCATTGACTGCATATTACTTTGAGCCTGCAACCGAGCTTTCTGAATTTTACGTTAGCGGCTCATATAAATTCGTTTATTCCGATGGCGCTCTTGACGAGGATGGCGACTTGGTTTTCTGCATCATAAACATTTATGACTATGAAGCAA
>JAFXKD010000047.1 GCA_017531925.1 Clostridia bacterium
AAAATATGTACAAAATTTGTCAAAATAGGCTAAAATTCGACTCTATTTTGGTCGTTTCTCAACAAAAATTGAGAAAAGTATTGACAATTGACTCCAAAAGTAGTATAATACAAGCACAAAGGGTTCACATAATATGATATTGTATGAACTCTTAAAGGATAATCGGCGGCGTTTAATGTGACCGCCGTGCTTCCGAATTACCCATTTGATTGCACAAAAAGGTAAAAAACACACAAAAAAATTTTTGAAAACAAAAGGAGATTTTAGTCCAATGAAAACTAAAGGCTTTACACTCGTTGAGTTGCTCGTTGTTATTGCTATCCTTGCAATCCTTGCAACAGTTTCCGTAGTTGGTTACACATCTTTCATCGACAGAGCTGAGCAGTCCAATGCTGATACAGAGGCTCATCAGATCGAAACAACAATCGAATCTTACCTTATCGCAGGTCAGCCCTACGAGCTTGGCAAAGTTGACAATGTTACAGTTTATCTTGTAGTTAAGAATGATGCAATTGGTCTTTATACAGACAAAGAGGGAACAACTGCATTCGCTGGAACTCTTGGTGAAGTTACTGGCAATGATGATTTTGCAGGTCTCGGCACAGTAACAGTTGTTTCTGCTACAAGCCTTACATACACGGCTGAGAACGGCAAGACCGCTACAATTAATCTTGACAAATAATTTATAACAAGGAGATAACAAAAATGAAAACTAAAGGCTTTACACTCGTTGAGTTGCTCGTTGTTATTGCTATCCTCGCAATCCTTGCAACAGTTTCCGTAGTTGGTTACACATCTTTTATTGAGAGAGCTGAAGAATCTAATGCTGCTACTGAAGCACATCAGGTTGAGTCCGCTATCGAGTCTTTCCTTATGATCGACGGTGAGTATGTATTTACTGAAAATACTGTAGTCTCTGGAAACACAACAACAACAACGAAGATTGTTGCTGCAAAGCAGAATGATGGTACAGTCGTTATTAATGAGAGAGTAATCGTTGATGTTAAGGATGA
This sequence comes from Clostridia bacterium, assembly GCA_017531925.1. Classification (GTDB taxonomy): domain Bacteria; phylum Bacillota; class Clostridia; order Oscillospirales; family CAG-272; genus RGIG4608. The sequence continues at coordinate 1,014 of JAFXKD010000047.1, forward strand.
TGATTCTACCGCTGATGTTGATGAAACATCACACACTGATACATCTACAACTTACAATGATTTCATTACACTTCCTACTGATTCTGATTTCTATGAGCTTCCCGGCAAGTTGTACTCAGACAATGGCACACTTCTTTATGTATATGAGGATGCAGGTGTTGCTGGTGATTACGAAGCAGATAAGGATTCCGCAGTAGAGGTTTTTGCTAACTAATTAAAAACTGCCACCCGCGATCTCGCAATCAATCGCGGTGACGGATGCTAACAATAGAACCCTCGGGCTTCGGTCCGAGGGTTTTTCTTTTTACACAAAAACGTCACCCATAGCCGTGGGGAGCGCGGTGGGCGAATGTTTGCTCGGGTGCACGGAGTGCCCCCTACGGGTTTGAGGAGAGAGCCGATTGTTTGTACAGACTTTGCTCTCCTCATCCACCGCGAGCGGTCCCCCTTCCCCGCTGGGGAAGGCTTGGATTGTGCCCCTACACAAGTAGGTGCGTGTCCGTCAATTTTGCATTTTGCACTTTGCATTTTGCATTTACCGCGGTGACGGATGCTAATAATAGAACCCTCGGACTTCGGTCCGAGGGTTTTTATTTTATTATTCAATTCCAAGCACGGTATAGCCGTCCGCTTCGACCGCCGCCTTGAGAGTCGCGTCGTCAACGGGTGCGTTAAGCACGACCACTGCCTTCTTCTCAGTATGGCTGGGTGTTGCGCTTTCAACTCCTGCAATAGCTTCAAGAGCCTTTTTTACGTGCGCCTCACAGCGGGGGCACATCATTCCTTCAATCTTCATTGTCTTTGTCATATTCTTCTTTTTAAACTCCTTTTTATGTGATTTTTCTTTTTTATAAATATGAACGAGGTTGAGCCTTAGCGCGTTCGTTACCACGCAGAAGCTCGAAAGGCTCATCGCCGCCGCTCCTATCATCGGTGTGAGCGTTATGCCAAAGGGAATAAGCACTCCCGCCGCGAGCGGAATACCGAGCGCGTTATAGAAGAACGCCCAGAAAAGGCTGAGCTTTATATTGTTCAGCGTTGCGCGGCTGAGCATTATTGCCGCGGGGAGATCCGCCATATTGCTCTTAATAAGCACGATATTCGCGCTGTCGATCGCTATGTCCGTGCCGCTGCCTATCGCAATTCCCGTATCCGCCGCCGTGAGCGCGGGCGCGTCGTTTATGCCGTCGCCCACCATTGCGACCTTGCCGTATTTTTCTTTAAGAGTGCGGATCACTCTCTCCTTGCCGTCGGGCAGTACTCCTGCGATACATTCGTCAACGCCCGCCTCTGCTGCTATCGCTCTTGCGGTGCGCTCGTTGTCGCCCGTGAGCATCACGGTGCGAATATCCATCTTCTTAAGCTCAGATATCGCCTCGCGCGCGTCGGGCTTTATCGTGTCCGCCACTGCGATTATGCCAAGAACTGTACCGTTTTCGGCAAAAAACATCGGAGTTTTGCCTTCGTCTGCGAGCTTGTCTGCTTCTTTCTTAAGACCCTGCGGTATTTCGGCAAATTTTGAAATGAACGCCGCGTTTCCGCCCCTGATCCTTGATTCCTCGACCGTGCCCTCAAGTCCGTTGCCCGCGACTGCCTCGAACGATGAGACGGGAAGGGAGGGGACGTTGTTTTCTTCACAGTATTCGATTATTGCGCGCGAGAGCGGATGCTCGCTCTGCTTCTCAATTGAATGTGCGAGGGTCAAAAGTTTTGCTTCGTCCGTTTCTTTAGCGGGTACGATGCTTCTTACCTTTGGCGCGCCAAGGGTTATAGTGCCCGTTTTATCGAGCGCGATAGCCTTTATCTTGCCCGACTCCTCAAGCGAGGTCGCGTTTTTAAACAAAATTCCGTTCTTCGCTCCGACTCCGCTTCCGACCATAATGGATACGGGCGTTGCAAGGCCTAATGCGCAGGGGCAGCTTATTACAAGCACCGAGATGGCTCTTGTTAGGGAGAAGGAAAATTCCTTGTCCAAAAGAGTCCACGTGATGAACGTTACTACCGCTATTGCGATGACCGTGGGAACGAATATTCCCGACACCTTATCCGCAAGCTTTGCTATGGGTGCCTTGCTTGATGAAGCATCCTCTACCATTTTTATGATGCGCGAGAGCATCGTTTCGTCGCCGACCTCGGTCGCACGGCACCTCAAAAAGCCCTGGCGGTTCACCGTGGCGCTGTAAACGCTGTCGCCCGCCTTTTTATCCACGGGGATGCTCTCTCCCGTGAGCGCGCTCTCGTCGATCGCGCTCTCGCCCTCGATTATCACGCCGTCCACCGCTACGCTTTCTCCCGGCCGCACTATGAAGATATCGCCTACGCGCACCTCGGATATGGGAACGGAAAGCTCCTTGCCGTCCCTTATAACTGTTGCGGTCTCGGGGGCGAGCGAGGTCAGCTTATCAAGTGCGTCGGTGGTTCTGCCCTTGGCTATTGCCTCAAGCATTTTGCCGAGCGTGATAAGGACGAGTATCATTGCCGCGGATTCGAAATAGAGTCCGTGGAGCATCTGTGCTCCCGCGACGTCGCCCGTTTCGGGGTGCATTATTTTAAAGGTGAGATAGATGCTGTAAGCAAATGAAGCTCCCGAGCCGAGGGACACGAGGGTGTCCATATTGGGCGCGAGCTTTATTGCAGATTTAAAGCCGCTGATGAAAAATTTGCGGTTGATGAATATTATTATGATGCAAAGGAGCGTCTGCAAGGTGGCAAGCCCTGCATAATTTTTGTGAAAGAAGCTGCCGACGGGGAAGCCCCACATATTGTGCCCCATTGAGAGGTACATAAGGACGAGCAAAAAGCCAAGAGAGATGAGAAATCTGTTTCTTAAGGCTCTTATCTCGCCGTTTGCCTTGTCTTTATTTGAGACTTTGTCGCTTTTATCCTTTTTTGAGCCGTGCGCGGACGCGCCATAGCCCGCCGCGGTGACCGCCGCGATTATCTCGCTCTCATTTGCCGTGCCCTCGACCTCCATTGAGTTCGTCAAGAGGTTTACGGAGCAGGACTCGACGCCCTCGAGCGCAGAAACCGCCTTTTCGACTCTTGCGGAGCAAGCCGCGCAGCTCATTCCGGTTATATCGTATTTTTTCAAGTGTATTACCTCAACAAGTTAGTTATCGCTAACCATTATACACTCTTTTTTTATAAAAATCAAGAGTGGGAGCTACTTTTTCCCGAAAAAAGCGAAATTGCGCCGCCTATTACGAGCATTGAGCCGAATATCCTTCCGAGAAGCGCACTATCGAGTGCGCTTGCCGCTATTGTACCCAAAAGAGATGCGATGATACCTGCCGCGCTGAGCAAAAGAGTGGTGCGCCAGCGTATTCTTTTTGCCCTCGCATTCATTACGGTCGATGCGAGAGCAGTTATAATAAAGAATGAAAGATTTGCCCCCTGCGCTATTATCTGATCCGTGCCCTCAAAAAGTGTCAGATAGATTACTAAAAGCCCGCCGCCTCCAAGTCCCATTCCGGAAATTATTGCGATCATCAGAGGAATAATAAACGTTTTCATATACTCTCCTATCTGAATATCATAAGTATTCCCGAAATTACCATCAGTATGGAAAAGGCGGTTTTTAATGTGGGGAAACGCAATCTTGTCAGCAAAAATGCTCCGAGAATGCCGCCCACGATCCCTGCGGGCAAAAGCGATAGCAGGGAGGAATCGATCGGAAAATGCCCTTTAAGCACGTAGAGTGCGAGGGAAAAGATGCTTATAGGGAGCATGGTCGCAACGGCATTTGCGAAAATGTCGTTTTTATTGTCAGTATCAAGCTTTTTTGAAAGATAAAGTGTGATAATTATTCCGCCGCCGGCTCCGAGCAAGCCATTTATAAAGCCCGCCGCCGCTCCCGTGAGCAGAAGTGGGGCGTTTCTTTTGAAAAATCCCATAAAAAACTCCTTTTTTAAAAGAATAAAATGTTGAAATTTGATTTTTATTATGTTATAATAACTATATATGTGTAAATTTATCTTCAAAGGATGTGATGAAAATGGCAGAGAAAAAGAAAAGCTCTACTAAAAACGAAATAAAGGACGACAAAAAGGAAAAGAAGGGAAAAGGTTCTCAAGCCGTCGAAAAGGGTGGAAAGGCTCATCAGGTCACTTTTGATACCCCCTCTGAAAAGCTCGTTCATCAGGTGCTTCCATTCGTATTCATCGTGCTTGCAATCTTACTTGAGGCTTGCTTTGTTTTTGCTATGATAACGGGCGAGGAGCACGTTGGTATTGCGGGTGTGCTGCTCAAGGATATATTCCTTGGTCTATTTGGCTTCTGCGCGTTCGTTATTCCCCTGATGCTTATAAATCTTGCGGCAAACTGGCGTAAATTCGTTGATAGCCGTATCGTGACATCAAAGGTGATCTTTACCGTATTATTTTTGATCTCTCTTTCCGGTCTTATACATATTTTCATCAAGAGCTCCATAAATCCCGACCTTGACGCATTCTTGCTTCCCGATGTACTTTTTGAATATTCCTTCAGCAATATCGGCTCGTCAGGTGTGATAGGCGGATTTATCTGCGAGTGCATCTATTTCCTGTTTAAATCAGTTGGCACGACGATCATTATGTCTGCGCTCACACTCGTATTCTTTATATTCTCGCTCGGTATGACACCCAGAAATATGGGAATTTGGTTAAGATACAAGTGGACTCTTATGCGTGAAAAGCAGAAGGAAAAGGAAGCGGTACTCTTAGAGGAGAGAAAAGAGCAGAAGAAGCTTGAAAAAGAGAAAAAGGCTGAGGAAAAGAGACTCAGGCTTGAAGAAAAGGCGCGCATTGAGGCTGAGGAGGCAGAGATGCGTGAGGCAGAGCGCAAGATCGAGGAGGAGAGGATCGCCGAGGCAGAGCGCAGAGCCATCGAGCTTGAGGAGAAGGAAAAGAACGACCGCAAAAAATACGGCGAGATGCGCTTTATCGATCCCGAGGAGGGCAATTACGATGAGCCTGTTCTCAAGTCCCTTGACCTTAATGCCAAGGAGGAGGATGACGGCAGAATAGACGTTACCTCGATATTCAAAAATCCTCCCAAGGATTTCGATCCGAACGAGGAGCCTCTTGAGGAGGAGAGCTTCAAGCCCGATATGTCGGACGTCCTTGAGATAAACACAGAAAAGGGTAAAAAGGCTAAAAAATCCGATGCTATAAGTGTTGAGATAACTGAGATGACCGATCTTGACACCGTCCCCGATGACGGAGAGGAGGGCTCGATCGTTCCCGAGAGCGTTTCTCACGAATACGTGCCCCCGACGCTGGATCTTCTTAAGAATTATTCCAACGTTGAAAACGAAAAGGCGGCTCACGATGAGATCCGTGCAAACGCGAACGCGCTTATGGAAACTCTTAAGAGCTTTGGCGTTCGTATTCAGGAGATCACTTATTCAAGAGGACCTACTATCACGCGTTACGAGCTTAAGCCCGACGTGGGTGTTCGTATCCGTTCCATTGCAAACCTTGTTGACGATATCGCATTAAGTCTCGCGACAACGGGCGTAAGAATCGAAGCTCCGATCCCGAACAAAGCGGCGGTCGGTATTGAGGTTCCCAATAAGATAGCGGCAACGGTCGGCTTCCGTTCTCTTATAGATACCCCCGAATTTACCGAGAAGAAGAGCATTCTGACTGCGGCTCTCGGTAAGGACGTAGGCGGTAATACAGTTTACTTTGATATTGGAAAGATGCCCCATATGCTTATCGCAGGTACAACGGGCTCCGGTAAATCGGTATGTATCAACTGTATTATTATGAGTATTCTTTATAAGGCGAGCCCAAGAGACGTGAAGCTCATTCTTATTGACCCCAAAAAGGTTGAGTTCCAGCCATACAGAAGTATTCCTCATCTTTACGCTCCCATCGTTACCGATCCCAAAAAGGCTGCGGGCGCGCTTGCATCTGCGGTTGCGGAGATGGAGAGAAGATTCGAACTTATCGAGAGCGTTGGCGCAAAGAATATTTCGGGCTACAACGAGCTTACCGCAAACGATCCCTCAAAGGAATATCTCCCCTATATCGTTATTATCATAGACGAGCTTGCTGACCTTATGATGACCGCCGCGGACGACGTTGAAACCGCTATCTGCCGTATCGCGCAGAAGGCGAGAGCCGCGGGTATCCATCTTATCGTCGGTACTCAGCGTCCCTCTGTTGACGTTGTTACGGGTCTTATCAAGGCCAACATTCCCTCGCGTATCGCGTTTACGGTTGCTTCGCAGGTTGACTCCAAGACCATTCTTGACACCGCGGGCGCGGACAAGCTTATCGGTCGAGGCGATATGCTCTTTGCTCCCATCGGCTCTACTAAGCCCATGCGTGTACAGGGCGCGTTCATTGATGACCGCGAGGTAGAGGCTATAGTTGATTTCATCAACGAGCATAACGACGGTGTAAGCTTTAACGATGCCTTTATCAAGCGACTTGAGGAGGAGGCTGCAAAGTGCGGCAATCCCAAGGGTAAGGGCGGCGGATCCGTAAGCTTTGACGATGACGGCGAGCCCGGTGAGGAGGGAGTTGATCCCAAGTTCAAGCAGGCGCTTGACGTTGCTATTGAAATGGGTAAGATATCCACCTCGCTCCTTCAAAGACGTCTTGAGATCGGCTACGGCAGAGCGGCAAAGATCATTGACCGTATGGAGGCTCTCGGCTACGTAAGCGCTCCCGACGGCAATAAGCCACGCGCGGTGCTTGTTTCCAAGGCTGAAATAATGGAAAAACGCCTTAACGATAACGGCGAAGAATAATTGAATAAAAATCAGAGGACTCCGTAAGGGGTCCTCTTTTTTTGTGTTTTATTAAAATTTTGATTTATTAGAGCCTTCCCCAGCGGGGAAGGGGGACCGCGCGCGGTGGATGAGGAGAACACGGTTTATGCAAACAATCGTCTTTCTCAAAAGCATTTTGGTCCCAAATGCAAAGAAATTACTTTGAATATCAAAATTTTAGTTTTACAAGAAAGCCGTCAGTTAAACCAAATGGTGCTCTCCTCATCCACCATCAAAGATGGTCCCCCTTCTCCGCTGGAGAAGGCTAACTCACATACAAATCCCAATTTATCGCTTATCCCTTTTAACCACGTCGTCAAGGCTTTTTGCTCTTGTGTGGTGTATCTGCTCCCATTTTACGGGCTTAAAGAGGGCGATGACGGAGATTGGGATATAGGTGTACATAAAGATGGGGAAGAGGAAGAGAAAGCCTATTTTACGGGTTGCGGTTGTGTGGATCTTTTTCCACTCGCTGATGAGAGTTACGAGTCCCATCAAAAGCATTATCGAATAGGTAAATCCGACGTATCCGAGCAGGCTTTCGACCACGGGCGAGGGGTCTCCCCATCCAAAAATGCTGAAAAGGATCGAGGCTACGCTCGTACTAAGGAGAGCAACGGTTAGCAGAAAGGCGGGCATAACGTTCATCGTCATATCGAAGAATGCGAATTTACGGTGCTTGAATATGCCCTTTATTAGCTCTTTTCCATGCTTTTTCCACACCTGAAAGAAGCCCTTTGACCACCTTAATCTCTGCTTATAGGATTGCTTAAAGGTCACGGGCTGCTCGTCATACAGCTCTGCATTAACGGAGCAGCCGATCCGCACGCCGTTTATTATGGCAAACATTGAAAATTCGATATCCTCCGTGAGCAGATAGAATTTCCAGCCGTTAAATCGGTCGAGCAGGGAACGGCTTACGAAAAATCCCGTTCCCGATATTGCCGCAGAGGAGCGCAGAAGCATTCTCGCGTAGTGGAGAAATTTTGACTCCCGGATATACCAGAGTCCGTACCCTGCGCTTATCCAGTTATCGCCGTAATTTTTTGAGTTTCGGTAGCTCGTGAATGCTTCAAAGCCGTCGTTAATGGTCTTGTTCATCTCGGTAATATAATTATTTGTCAAAAGATTGTCCGCATCAAGCACGATGAAGCCGTCAATTTCACTCCACTCCCCGTTTTCGTGGAGCTTATCTATCGCATAATCGAGAGCGTAGCCCTTGCCAATCTTTTCTTTATTAAAGCGCTCGAAAACCGTCGCTCCGCGCTCTCCGGCTATCTTGGCGGTCTTATCCGTGCAATTGTCAGCAATTACGAAGGGGCGAATAAGCTCGCGCGGATAATCCTGCGCCGCAATACTGTCAAGAAGATTTCCGATCACCGCCTCCTCGTTGCGCGCGGCGATGAGAATGCCTATTTTGTGCTTTTTTATAGGCTCCCTGTGCCGCCTTGGCTTTATCGAAAAGGGGACTATGGTATAAAATATCTGATATGAATAGCACAAAAATAGTATGAAGCCGACAAGAAAATTCATATCCGCCAAAAATTCGTAAAGCATATAATCAACTCCCGAAAGTTATTCATTTTTTATTGTTGACGAAGAAGGAGAATTTTATGTTTGAAATTCAAATTTTGATTTAAAGGGAAGTTAGTTTGCCTTGATAAAACGTTCTTTTTTTAAAAAAAGAACCAAAAAACTTTTATCAGGCTATCGCGGCAAGATTTCGCGCAAATTGTGTTGCGGAGCAACACGAAAAGATTTTTAAAGCATTTTAACAGGCGCTTTAAAAATCTGTAATTTGCTTGTGTAAAGTGTAGCCATAACTCCTGCAAATAGGCTTCGTGCTGTGTAGCAAATTACAATTTTTCGAGGTTACGAGAAAAATTTTCAGTACCAACTTGTTGGTACAATTTGCGCGGAGTCCGTGGACTCAGTACAATCTATATGGCTGCCCAGCAAAGCACTATTAAGCTTTTGCTAAGCTTTTCTCGAAAAGCGTCTTTTTCTTCCAACTAACTTTCCGAGAATTCCAACTTGCAAAACAAAAAAGAACTCTTGCGAGTTCTTTTTTTTGTGGAATATTATTTTTTATTCTTCTTAAATTCCTTCATACCGTTAGTGCTTCCGCCGTCAACGAGGACGTCAACACCTGCGAGGTATCCGTTTCTCTCGTCTGCAACAGTTGCGAGAGCAAATCCAAGTTCCTCGGGCTTGCCCATTCTTTCCTCTGCGGACATAGGAATGAGCATACCGCCGTCCTTGGCTTCGAGGTTACCCATATCCGTTGCGATAAGGCCTGGGCTGAGAGAGCAAACTCTGATGCCCTTTTTACCGTATTCAAATGCGCACTTCTGAGCATACCATACTACGAAATTCTTGGAAAGGGAATATGCAAATCCGCTTCTCTGGTAATCGCCCTTTGCCATACTTGCCTTTTTGATGATCTTCTTTACGAATTTTTCCTCGTCCGTATCTGCGAGCTTATAGTCCTTCTTATTGATGATAAATGAAGGAAGAATGTATGCGGAGTTTGAAGAAACGTCAACTATAACGCTGCCCGCATTCATTACCTTGGAAAATTCCTCGTTGATGTAAACTGTTCCGAGCGCGTTTACTCTTACGATGGTCTCGGGATCGCTCATCGCGGGTGAAAGACCTGCGGAGTTGATGACGTTCTTTATCTCGCCAAGTCCCTGCGCGAAAGCAACGAGCGCCTTAACGCTTTCTCTTTTTGAGGTGTCGCACGCACACGCATAGGCTGTGTAGCCGAGAGCCTCAAGCTCTGCTACCGCACCCTCAAGCTTTTTTACTGTTCTGCCCGAAAGGACGATTATCTTATCCTTGGGCATAAATTTTGTAGCGGCAAGACCCATTCCGCTTCCGCCGCCTGTGATAACACAAACGTTTGCCATAAAAATTTGGTTTCTCCTTATTGAAAAATAATGATGTTCATAAAAACGTTAATATTTTAACATACTTAAATGAGATTGTCAATATTAATTTTCAATATTTCCGAATTTGGAATTATTGAAGAAAAACGCAAAAAACATAAAAAAATATTTCCGATTTAAGAAAAAATGACTTGACAAACAGAATAAATGGGTGTATAATGGGCTCGTAAATGAAATTTGATTCTTTTTTGGAGGATTTTGATATGGCAACTAAGAAAACGGCGGTGGCTAAAACTGTTCCGATAGACGATAAGGCGGCTCGCAAAAAGGCGCTGGACACGGCTCTTGCTCAGCTTGAGCGTGATTTTGGCGCGGGAGCTGTAATGAAGCTCGGCGAAAATACGAAGATGGAGGTTCAGGCGGTCCACACGGGTAGTCTTGCGCTTGATTTTGCGCTCGGTATCGGCGGTGTCCCGAGAGGAAGAATAATAGAGATCTTTGGTCCTGAGTCCTCGGGTAAAACTACCGTTGCGCTCCATATAATAGCAGAAGTGCAGAAGGAGGGCGGAGAAGCGGCATTCATAGACGCGGAACACGCGCTTGATCCCGTTTACGCAAAGGCTCTCGGTGTAAATATAAACGAATTGCTCGTATCCCAGCCCGACTGCGGAGAGGATGCGCTTGAGATCACGGAGGCTCTAGTTCGCTCTGGTGCTATTGATGTTGTGGTCGTTGACTCCGTTGCGGCTCTCGTTCCCCGCCAGGAGATCGACGGAGATATGGGTGCTTCTATGGTGGGCGTTCAGGCTCGCCTTATGTCACAGGCTATGAGAAAGCTCTCATCCGTTATCTCAAAGAGCAACGCGGTGGTGATCTTTATCAACCAGCTTCGTGAGAAGGTGGGAGTTATGTACGGCAATCCCGAAACGACGCCCGGCGGCCGTGCGCTCAAATTCTATTCATCCGTTCGTATCGACGTAAGAAAGACCGAGCAGCTTAAGAACGGCGCGGACGTTTACGGTAACCGCGTAAAGTGTAAGATAGTTAAAAACAAGGTGGCTCCTCCCTTTAAGGTTGCTGAGTTTGATATTCTTTACGGAAAGGGAATATCCAAATCGAGTGAGCTTATAGATATGGGCATCACTCTCGGAATAATCAAAAAGAGCGGCTCATGGTTCTCTTACGATGGTGAGCGTCTTGCTCAGGGCAAGGATAACGCGCGCAAGGTGTTTGAAAGTAATAGCGCGCTTATGGACGAGCTTGAGACAAAGGTTCGCGCTATGGCGGATAAACTGACACAGCAGAGCGATGAATTTGAGCTTGATGACGATGACGATATAGATTCCTTCGAGCTTGAAACTCTCTCCGAGGATTAATTAATATAATGAAGATAGAAATTACTTCCGTCTCTGCGCTCAGCGAGGGCGCAGAGATGCTTTTGACCGTTCGTATTGATAACGGTGACGGTAGGGCGGAGAGAAGAAAGCTTATTCTTTTTACCGAGCAGTACTTAGAGCTTGGACTTTGCCGAGGTGCGATGCTTGACGAGGAGCTTTTTGACCGCATTGAGGAGCTTTCAAAACAATGCATTGCCATCAGAAAGGGAAGCAAGCTGCTTTCATACTCCGCATCCTCCCGCGCACGTCTTGCTAAAAGGCTCATGCAAAAGGGTATCGATCGCGAAAGCGCGGAATATGCGGCGCATAAGCTTGAGAGCCTTGGAGCTATTGACGAGGAGGCGGATGTTGAGAGCGCGGTTAGGGGATATCTTAAAAAGCTTTACGGTAAAAAGAGAATATACCGGGAGCTTTGCGCTAAGGGCTATGACCGCGATATCGTGTCCCGAGAGCTTGCGTGCATTGACGGGGATGTCCTCGTTGATAATTGCGCTGCATTGCTTAAAAAGAAGCATAAGACATTTCCCGACGATCCCGAAACTCAGAAAAAGATAATCGCCTCACTTGTCAGATACGGATATTCATTTGACGAAATAAAAAAGGCGTTGATCATTATAGGAAAATAAAAAAGAACCGCAGAAAACTCTGCGGTTCTTTCATTTATAATATTATTTTACGTTAATTGACTTAGCGTAAGAGAAGAAGCCTGTGATGAGGTCAAGATAGTTGCTGTAATCACAATGGAACTCTGTTACGCAGTAGCCCTCGCCAACACCCTTCGTAAACGTTACGAGAGTGTAGAGTGTTGTTGTTTCACCGGGATAACGTGTTGTGTATGCGATGTATGTTACACCGTCAAGCTCTCTTGCCTGTACGCCCGCTTCGGCAAGTCCGTCAACTGCTGCAACAGTAGCGTTTGCAAGATCTGCCTCGCTCTTGATGTCGGGATTTTCGTTTACAACATAGCCAACGAGGACGTATGCAAGCTCGCTTTCAAAGTGGTAGCCCTGGCTGTCCTGCTTCGTAAGAGCCAATTCTGCGGGGAGAGTGATCTCAACGTTTCCGCCGAAAAGCTCGTGATCGATCTTTGCATCGGGATCGGGTGTAGGATCGGGATCGGGAGTAGGATCAGGATCGGGTGTAGGATCAGGATCAGGTGTAGGATCGGGATCGGGAGTAGGATCAGGATCGGGTGTAGGATCAGGATCAGGTGTAGGATCGGGATCGGGAGTAGGATCAGGATCGGGAGTAGGATCGGGATCGGGTGTGGGATCGGGATCGGGAGTAGGATCGGGATCGGGCTGTGTTCCCTCGGGAACGTAGGTCTTGTCTATTTCAAGCTTGCCTGCGGTTGAGGAGCTCTTAATAATAATATAGTAGGTTTCGTTGTCCTCGGGATGAACGAATCTTCCCCAAACTGTACCGTCAGCCTCGGTGCCGTAGCCGTTAAGAACGATAACGTCGCCCTCGCTGAGTGATCCTGCAGCCTCAACGCCCTCGTAAACGGGAACGTTTCTGAAGTTGAAGCTTGTGGTGGTGATAGTCACCTTCCATGTGCAGGGAGCGAATACCATGCTGATGGCGGGCTGGTCAAAGGGATTCTCGGTTGAGAGATACTTAGAGCTGATATAAGCGGTCTTTGTGACCTTGGTCTCAACTCCGTCCTTTTCCTCTGTAACCTCTATTTCGATTCTTGACCAGAGGATATCGTCGTATTCTCTTGTAGCAATACCTGTTCTCTTGATAGCCGTGCCCTCAGCCAAGGATGTTATAACGTTGGTTGCGGCTTCGTCGTAGAAGGGAGTGATTCTTACGCTGAGAGATTCTCTCGTTACGTAAACGATCTCGTTTCTGTTTTCGAATTCAGTTACGAGAATGGGCTTATCGGTAGTTACGCAGTCTGAGCTTACGTAGTAATCCGTGCCGTCTATCACAACTCTCGTCCAGCCGTCGCTGCTTTCTCCCGTGCGGGTAAGAGCGTCGCCGTATTTAACGGATGAGTGGATGTTTTCCTTGGATGTGGAATCGGGAGAGGTGCGAACGTTAAGCTCTATTGAGATTACGTAAACGGTGCCTTCGGCATTGGTGAATCCCTCGTCAATCACGGGCATATTATCGCCGCAGGTGTCACATTTGTTGTCTCCGTCCTCGTCCTTATGCTCTGTGCAAGCGGGGGGCTGGGGCTTCGGAACGTCAGCGCCGCAAGCGTCGCATTTCTCGTCTCCGTCCTCGTCCTTATGCTCTGTGCAAGCGGGAGGATTGGGACGATCGATCTCAGCTCCGCACACGTCGCAGAGGTAGTCGGTATTTTCATCGATGTGCTGTGTGCAGGGTTTTTCAAGCTCCTTCTCACAAACATCGCAAATATAGTCGTTGTTTTTATCAACGTGCTCTGTGCATTCCTTGTTTGTGTCGGGATTGCAAGCAAAGAGAGTTATCGTAAGGATAACTATGAGGCAGAGAACCACGATGATGGCAATTTTAAGAACTTTGTTCATTGAATTTGCTCCTTTCGGTGATCAGATTTTTGCTGTCTTAATATAGATAAGATAATTATATCAAATATGATAATAAAAGTCAATAATAAAAGAGCAAAAAAGAGCGAAAAAATAAAAAAACGGACACGGTGAGCGGTGTCCGTCTTTTTATTTAAAATGATCTTATTTACCCAAATTGTTGAGCTTCTTTGTAAACTGGCTCTTCTTGTGAGCTGCAGCATTCTTGTGGATGATTCCGCGAGAAGCCGCCTGGTCGATCTTCTTTGTTGCTGCCTTATAAGTAGCCTGCGCGAGCTCTACGTCTCCTGCTGCAAGAGCTGCTTCGTATTTCTTAATCTCAGTCTTGAGCTGTGTCTTGAACATCTTGTTCTGCAACGTCTTAGCCTGAATAACCTTTATACGCTTCTTTGCACTTTTGATATTTGCCAAAGCCTTACCCTCCTTGTAAAATTAAAAATACTGAAACAGTAAACGCCGGCACATGAGAGGGTGTGCAAAGCGTTATCGTCCATACATTGCATATAATAACACATCCAAGAGCAAAATGCAATAGCTTTTTTGAAAAAAGTTTTAAAAAAATTACAAATTTTTTAATAAAAGATAAAAATAATTCCAAAAAAGCTCTTGACAAGAGATTGAGGGTGTGATAAAATAGTAAACTGCAATATAATTGCTAACTATGTCCTTTTGAATCTTTGATATGAGTGAAAAACGGCGCTTATATTATATATAAGGTAAAAACGGCGGTTGGCAAAACGCTGAGAGGCTGCTTGCTTCTCGGTGGCGAATATTTTTGAATGGAGTGATTATATCAATGATCAACATCAGAGAGCACAAGCAGGGTAAAACCACGAGAATGAGCTTCTCCAAAAACAGAAGCACGCTTCCTCTTCCCAATCTCGTTGAGATCCAGACGGAGTCCTTCAAGTGGTTCCTTGAGGAGGGACTTGCAGAGGTCCTTCGTGACGTTTCCCCCATAACAGACTTTTCGGGCAATCTGTCCATCGAGTTCGTTTCATACTCCCTTGACACCAAGCCCAAATATACAGTTGAGGAATGCAAGGAGAGAGATGTAAACTATGCAGCTCCCTTGAAGGTCAACGTGCGCCTTACCAATAAGCAGACGGGCGAGGTAAAGCAGTCTGACATATTTATGGGTGAGCTCCCTATAATGACTGAAACCGGTACGTTCGTAATCAACGGCGCGGAGCGTGTAATCGTATCTCAGATTATCCGTTCTCCCGGTATGTACTACTCCTCCGAGATTGATAAATCCGGTAAGAGAATGTACGCATCCACGGTAATACCCTACCGCGGTGCTTGGCTTGAATACGAGACCGACATTAATAATATCGTTTGGGTACGCATCGATAAGAACAGAAAGGTTCCGATCACAATGCTTATCCGCGCTCTTGGCGTAGTTCCCGCAGATGAGACCGACGAAAAGGGCAAGGTGGTTGATTACCGTTCAACCATTGAAACAAGAGACGACGTTTATGCTATCTTCGGTAACGAGGAGATGCTCGCATCCACATTTGATAAGGATGAGTGCGAGGAGCTTGCGGCGAGAAATCACACAAGTGCAGGTATCGAGGCTCTCAAGGAGATCTATAAGAGACTTCGTCCCGGTGAGCCCCCGCTCGTAGAAAGCGCATATACGCTTCTCAACAACTACTTCTTCGATGCAAGAAGATACGATATCCAGCCCGTTGGTAGATATAAGTTCGACAAGAAGCTTAATATCGCGGACAGAATCGTTGACCACAGACTTGCAGAGGATGCGGTTTCCCCCATTACGGGTGAGATAGTTGCAGAAAAGGGCACAGTAATTACAAGAGAGGTTGCAGACGCTATCGCTCACGCGGCTGTTAACACCGTTTCTCTCGAGCTTGACAACGGCAGCATTGTCAAGGTTTTCTCCAACAACACAATAGAGCCTGAATATATAATCGGTACGGATCTTAAGGATATCGGAATCAAGGAAAAGGTTAAGGCTGACGTTCTTCTTTCTCTTATGGAGGAGGTCGGCGGTGATGTTGACGCTCTTAAGGAAGCAGTTAAGCTCAATATGGCTAAGATTCGTCCTCTCCACATTACAAGAGACGATATCTTTGCTTCCATCAACTACTTCCTCGGTCTTACACATGAGATCGGTAAGTACGACGACATAGACCACCTTGGTAACCGCCGTATCCGTTCCGTAGGCGAGCAGCTTCAGAACCAGATGAGAATAGGCTTCTCCAGAATGGACAAGATCATCAAGGAGAGAATGACCACTCAGGATAACGAAAAGCTCACGCCTCAGGCGCTCATTAATATCAGACCCATCGTTACCGTTATAAGAGAGTTCTTCGGTTCATCACAGCTTTCTCAGTTTATGGACCAGAATAACCCCCTTGCGGAGCTTACTCACAAGAGAAGACTCTCCGCTCTCGGTCCCGGCGGTCTTTCACGTGACAGAGCATCCTTCGACGTCCGTGACGTTCACTATACGCATTACGGAAGAATGTGTCCCATCGAGACACCAGAAGGTCCCAACATCGGTCTTATTACCTACCTTACGACATACGCAAAGATCAACGAGTACGGCTTCATTATGACGCCTTACCGCAAGGTCGAGCACGTTGAGATAGACGGCGTTCTCCGTCACAGAGTAACGGACGAGTGCGAATATATGACTGCAGATACCGAGGACAATTATATCGTCGCTCAGGCTAACGAAGCTCTTGACGAGAATAACTGCCTTGTAAGAAGCCGCGTAACAGCGCGTGATAAGACGGAGATCGTTGAGGTCGATGCCGCAAGAGTTGACTATATGGACGTAGCACCCAAGATGGTTGTATCCGTTGCAACGGCTTGCATACCCTTCCTTGAGAACGACGACAACTCCCGTGCGCTTATGGGATCGAACATGCAGAAGCAGGCAGTTCCGCTTATGGTTACCGATTCTCCCATCGTAGGTACGGGTATGGAGTACAACGCAGCGGTTGACTCCGGCGTAGTTATCGCGTCCAAGGTAGCGGGCGTTGTAGATTACGTTGATGCAGATAAGATCGTTGTCCTTTGCGATGACGGTCACAAGGAAACATATAATCTTATCAAGTTTAAGAGAACTAACCAGGGCACTTGCTTCAATCAGCGTCCCATCGTTGAAAGAGGAGAGAGAGTTGAGGTCGGACAGGTTATCGCCGACGGTCCCGCAACGGATATGGGTGAGCTTTCCCTCGGTAAGAACGCGCTTATCGGATTTATGACCTGGGAGGGTTATAACTACGAGGACGCGGTTCTCCTTAACGAAAAGCTTGTAAGAGACGACGTTTACACGTCTCTTCATATAGAAGAATACACGCACGAGGCTCGTGATACCAAGCTCGGTCCGGAGGAGATCACAAGAGAGATCCCCAACGTTGGCGATGATGCGCTTAAGGACCTTAACGCAGAGGGTATCGTAAAGAAGGGTACTGAGGTGCGTGCAGGTGATATTCTCGTAGGTAAGATCACCCCCAAGGGTGAGACCGAGCTTACGAGTGAGGAAAGACTTCTTCGCGCGATCTTTGGCGAGAAGGCAAGAGAGGTAAGAGATACTTCTCTCCGCGTTCCTCACGGCGAGAGCGGAATAGTAGTTGACGTTAAGGTGTTCTCACACGAAAACGGCGACGAGCTTCCCGCAGGCGTAAACAAGAGCGTAAGAATCTATCTTGCGCAGAAGAGAAAGATCTCCGTCGGAGACAAGATGGCAGGACGTCACGGTAACAAGGGTGTCGTTTCACGCATCCTTCCTCCCGAGGATATGCCCTTCCTTCCCGACGGTACACCCCTTGACATAGTTCTTAACCCCCTGGGCGTTCCTTCGCGTATGAATATCGGTCAGGTGCTTGAGGTACATCTTGGTATCGCGGCAAGAAAGCTTGGCTGGAAGATAATGACTCCCGTATTCGATGGCGCTAACGAAAGAGATATCGTTGAGTGTATGAGGCAGCGGGACTCTACCGTGAGATCCGCGCAGGCGAGAGCGTTGCAGGTAAGGAGCTTATCCGCCTTGTTACTGACGAGAACGGAGAAAAGCACGTTGAAAAGCTTACCGAAGAGCAGAGATCCGATGAGAAATACCTTGCAAGACTTATGGCTGAGGATAAGCTCAGAGTAGTTGACGGTAAGACCACACTTTACGACGGTAGAACGGGCGAACCCTTCGATAACCCCGTAACCGTAGGTATTATGTACTATCTTAAGCTCCATCACCTTGTTGACGATAAGATCCACGCAAGAAGTAACTGTCCATACTCTCTCGTAACGCAGCAGCCCCTCGGCGGTAAAGCGCAGTTCGGCGGTCAGCGTTTCGGTGAGATGGAGGTTTGGGCTCTTGAGGCTTACGGCGCAGCTTATACTCTTCAGGAGATCCTTACAGTTAAGTCCGACGATATCAACGGACGCCGCAAGGCATACGAGGCTATCATCAAGGGACAGAATATACCCACACCCGGAGTTCCTGAGTCCTTCAAGGTTCTCGTTAAGGAGCTTCAGTCACTCGCTCTTGACATCCGCGTTCTTGATGAGGATGGAAATGAGGTCGAGCTTAATACGCTCTGCGCTGAGGAGGAGACACCCGTTTACTCCACAAGAGCGTTCGATCCCAAGTCCGAGGATGACGAGTTTGAGCAGTACGTTGAAACTGACGACGTTGAGGATAATTTCATTATCGAGGACGCCGACGGTGATGACGACGATTTGTTTGGCGACGTTTTTGAGGATGAATTCTCAAGCGATTACGCCGATGAAGATTAATCAAGGGAAAGGAGATTAACAAATGGAACACAATGAATTCAATTCCATAAAGATAGGTCTTGCATCCCCCGAAATGATAAGAGAATGGTCTTACGGCGAGGTAACTAAGCCCGAGACTATCAACTATAGAACGCTCAAAGCAGAGGTCGGCGGACTTTTCTGCGAGCGTATCTTTGGTCCTACCAAGGATGGCGCTTGTATGTGCGGAAAATACAAGAATATGCACAACAAGGGCGTTCACAAATGTGAAAAGTGCGGAGTTGACGTTACTACCAAAAAGGTAAGACGTGAGAGAATGGGACATATCGAGCTTGCAACGCCCATTTGCCACATCTGGTACTTTAAATCCATTCCCGCAAGAATCCCTATGATTCTTGATATATCCCCCAAGCACCTTGAGCAGGTCCTCTATTTTGCGGAGAACGTTGTTCTTGATCCCGGTGATACTCCTCTTACGAAGGGTATGGTGCTCAGCGAGAAGCAGTATTCCGAATACCGCGAGATGTACGGTAATGCGTTCAGAGCTGGTATGGGAGCAGAGGCTATCAAGGAGCTTCTTCAGGGTGTTGACGTAAATCAGCTTTCCAAGGACCTTAAGGCAGAGCTTCTTATTGCCAAGGGACAGAAGAAAACCAGAATAATCAAGCGTCTTGAGGTCGTTGAGGCATTCAGAAAGAGCGGCAATAAGCTCGAGTGGATGGTGCTTGACGCTATCCCCGTATTGCCCCCCGACATCCGTCCTATGGTACAGCTTGACGGTGGACGCTTTGCATCCTCCGACCTTAACGAGCTCTACCGCAGAGTAATAAGCAGAAATAACCGTCTTAAGAAGCTTCTTGAAATCCGCACTCCCGAGATCGTTATCAGAAACGAGAAGAGAATGCTTCAGGAAGCGGTTGACGCGCTCATTGATAACGGCAGAAGAGGTAAGCCCGTAACGGGTCCTTCTAACAGAGCCCTCAAATCTCTTTCCGAGATGCTCAGAGGTAAGCAGGGACGCTTCCGTCAGAACCTTCTCGGTAAGCGTGTTGACTACTCCGGCCGTTCCGTTATCGTAGTAGGTCCTAATCTTAAGATCTATCAGTGCGGTCTTCCCAAGGAAATGGCTCTCGAGCTTTTCAAGCCCTTCATCGTTAAGAGACTTACAGAAATGCAGAAGGCTACCAACGTAAAGGATGCTCAGAAGAAGATCGACAAGGCATATATGTATCCCGAGGTATGGGACGCGCTTGAAAACGTGATCGAGGAGCATCCCGTAATGCTCAACCGTGCACCTACGCTCCACCGTCTGTCCATTCAGGCATTCGAGCCCGTGCTGGTTGAGGGACGTGCTATCAAGCTTCACCCGTTGGTATGTCCTGCGTTCAACGCAGACTTCGACGGTGACCAGATGACTGTTCACGTACACCTCAGTGCTGAGGCTCAGGCAGAGGCAAGATTCCTTATGCTCTCTGCAAATAACCTTCTCAAGCCCGTTGACGGTAGAGCGGTTACTATTCCTTCACAGGATATGATCCTCGGTTCTTACTATCTTACAATGGATAAGCCCGGCGAGCCCGGTGAAGGTATGGTATTCCGTAACTTCAACGAGGCAGTTATGGCTTACGAAAATAAAGTCCTCGGTCTTCACGCGCCCATCAAGGTACGCGTTGAAAAGGAGATCGACGGCGTTAAGAGATCCAAGGTCATCGATGCAACGCTCGGACGTCTTATCTTCAACCAGGCGGTTCCTCAGAACCTCGGCTTTGTTGACAGAACAGACCCCGAAAAGATGTTCGACCTTGAGATTATGTTCGTAACGAAGAAGAAGGAGCTTGGTCAGCTCATCGACAGATGCATCAAGTATAACGGTACACCTGTGTGCGCCGAGATGCTTGATAACATCAAGGCAATGGGTTATAAGTATTCAACACGTGCTTCCTTCTCCATCTCCGTTTACGATATGACGATTCCTCAGGAAAAGAAGCCTTATATCACGGCTGCTGAAAAGAAGGTTGACGTTATCCGTAAGCATTATAACCGCGGTACTCTTTCCGAGGAGGAGCGTTATAACAGCGTAGTCAAGATCTGGGATCAGACTACTAAGGAGGTAACGGACGCGCTTCTTCGCAGCTTCGATACCTACAACCCCATCAAGATAATGGCGGACTCCGGTGCCCGTGGTTCTATCCAGCAGATGAGACAGCTCGCAGGTATGCGTGGTCTTATGTTCGCGGCAAACGGTAAGACTATCGAGCTTCCCATTAAGTCCAACTTCCGTGAAGGTCTTAATATCACAGAGTATTTCATGGGTGCGCGTGGTTCACGTAAGTCCCTTTCCGATACTGCTCTTAGAACGGCAGACTCCGGTTATCTTACCCGCCGTCTTGTTGACGTTTCTCAGGACGTTATCGTTACTGAAGAAAAGTGTGACACGACAAAGGGCGCTTGGGTATCCGAAAACGTTGATGCAAAAGAGGGCAACGTGCTTGAAACACTTACCGACAGAATCGTCGGAAGATATACGATCGGAGAGATCGTACATCCCGAAACAGGAGAGGTTATCGTTGGCAACGACGAGATGATCTCCGACGAGCAGGCTAAGAGAATCGAAGCGGCAGGCATCAAGAAGGTGCATATCCGTTCTCTCATCCAGTGTCACGCTAAGCACGGCGTTTGCGCTCATTGCTACGGTGCGGACCTTGCATCCGGTAAGAGAGTAAGCGTTGGTGAAGCGGTTGGTATCATTGCAGCTCAGTCCATCGGTGAGCCCGGTACACAGCTTACGATGAGAACCTTCCACTCCGGTGGTGTCGCAGGAAGCGATATTACGCAGGGTCTTCCCAGAGTTGAGGAGCTCTTTGAGGCTCGTCAGCCCAAGAAGGCGGCAATTATGACCGAGCATAGCGGTGTAGCTCGCGTTCAGCTTGGTGAAAATGCGAACGTTCACGACGTATTTATTACGAGCGAGGAAACGGGCGAGCAGGTCAAGTACGCAATTCCTTACGGTACTAAGCTTGCAGTTGTTGACGGTCAGCACGTTGTAAGAGGTCAGGTTCTTACAGAAGGAAGCAAGGCTCCCGCAGATATCCTCAGAATCCAGGGACTTGATGAGGTTTACTCCTACATCATTACCGAGATCCAGAAGGTTTACCGCGGTCAGTCCGTTTCCGTAAACGATAAGCATATTGAGATCATCGCTCGTCAGATGACGAGAAAGGTAAGAGTTGAAGAGCCCGGTAATACTGAGCTTCTCTCCGGCTCTGTGATCGACGTATCCGAATTTGAGGCAGAGAACAATAAGGTTCAGGCTCGTATAGATGCAGGTGAGATCGATCTCACTCTTGCTACATGCGGACCCGTCCTTCTCGGTATCACGAAGGCAGCTCTTGCAACAGAGTCCTTCCTCTCCGCTGCATCCTTCCAGGAGACAACGAGAGTCCTTACCGATGCTGCTACTAACGGTAAGATCGACCACCTCAGAGGTCTTAAGGAGAACGTAATCATCGGTAAGCTCATTCCCGCAGGTACGGGTATGAAGTGCTACCACAACATTAACGTTCGTCCCACCGAAGCCAAAACAGCAGAATAATCATTTTAACCCCGACGCCTTCAGGCGTCGGGGATTTGGCGTTTTCTACATTATTATGCGTACGCGCGCGAAAAAGAGCGAAACAAAGGGTATACATTGTTAAATATACACAAAAATCAATATATAAAATTGTATGGATTGTGGAAAATGCTAAAAAATGTGAAAAATTTAAAATTTCTTGACAAAACGGCTATTTAGTGATATAATAAACTGTAATTGTTTGTAAACTCGGAGTAGTAGGAAGCCTTATAAATCCGCAGCTTACGGCGATTTTAATGAGACAGTCTCACAGCGACGCTGTGTCTGTATAAACATTAAATTTTTGAAGAAGGAGGAAGAAAATGCCAACCTTTAACCAGCTTGTAAGACAGGGACGTAGCGAGAAGGTTTATAAGTCCAAAGCACCCGTGCTTCAGAAGGGCTTTAACACACTTCACAAT